>JAYVHY010000001.1:0-2635 GCA_043770615.1 Armatimonadota bacterium
ATATTCTAAGACCAAACGAATTGCTATTTTTGGAAAAACAAACTAGAATCGTATGATGCTATTGAGCGTTGCATTCTCTTTTGCGCTGTTAAATTCAACCGGTCAAATCTCCACCAGATCTCCGTTCCTTTGGGTTGGGCACGGAGGGAACCCTTCCCACACCGGAATATCTCCAATTGCTTCGAAGAAGCTTGATTCGATTGCATGGAGCACTTCCATTGATTTGAACCCAAGATACAGCGGCAATAGTCTGCTCACTCACTATGGCGGTCCATGTGTTACCAATCTCAATGTGGTTATCACCGCTGTTAAGCAGAACCTGACCGACGGATTCAAGATTCGCGCATTTAAGGGAACCGGCGTGGCACTCTGGACGGCAAATACTGACTATTCGGTTCCTCCACAAGGTTGGATACCAAGTTGCGGGCCGACGTTGGTCAACACACGAGGCACCAGTTCCGACCCAATGGTCGCCTACCCGATGGGAGGCGGCAGAGTTGCATTTCGATCGGCACATGATCCGGCCGGAACTCCAGTTGTTCACGCTTTTTACGGAAATTCAAATTACGCAAGCAACACCAGTAGTTACCTAAACAATGTCAAAATTTGCACTCCGTTAACGACCAGCATTGATGGATCTATTTACTTCGGGTTCATGGTTCTCGGAAACACTCCATTGAATCTTAAAAGCGGGCTAGGGAAAATTGATAAGGATGGCAACGGATCCTGGATTTCGGCGACGACCTTGTCGGGAGACAACGCCGTCAATCTAATCAAGATTAACTGTGCCCCGGCAATTGACTCTAAAAATCAGAATCTTTACATCACTACGAACACAGGAAGTTTTGGACGAGGCTTTTTGACCCGCGTAAATCCAAATACGATGCAGGTGCAGAGTAGAGTGCGGTTGCTTGACCCACGAAACGGAAATGATGCATCAATTGACAATGAAGGAACGGCTTCACCCCTAATCGGGCCTGACGGAGATGTGTATTTGGGAGTAACGCCAGGTGGCACTAATTGTCGCGGAATTTTGCTTCATTTTTCATCTGACCTATCGCAAACCAAAACGCCCGGCGCATTTGGTTGGGATGACACTCCGTCAATTGTCCCAAGTTCTATGGTAGGTGGTTACACAGGAAATTCTAGCTACCTATTGTTCTGCAAATACAACAACTATGCGGGATGTGGTGGAAATGGAGCAAATCGAGTAGCAATCGTTGATCCAAACGCGTCAGCCCTAGACTCTATCATCAACATTTCTACGATGAAAGTGATCGATTCTCTTCTTTGCCCAACAGCCGATGATGACTTTCCAAATGTTCCTACCGCGGTTCGAGAATGGTGTGTCAATTCGGCCGCCGTTGACGTGCCTAAGAGTTGTGTTTTGGTCAGTGCCGAAGACGGAATTCTTTATCGCTGGAACTTGCAGACCCACTCAATCACTGAGCAGATTCGCATTAGCCCAGGCATTGGTGAGGCATACACGCCGACCGCAATCGGTCCAGATGGTCGAGTCTTTGCTATTGCGAACGGCATCCTATTCGCAATTGGCGTTTCAAAATAGTGTTTGTCACTTCCACGTTGCTGGTCTCAATTTTGTTGAGGCCAGCGGGTTCACCTCAAAACCTTGATCCTTGGTTCCTCAAAGACAATAACAGCCAGAGTTGCGCCTCGTGCCACTCGCCGGATGGCATTGAGTTACGGAGTTTTTCCGATTCCGATATCGTTCGTCGAGCCAAGAGGCATCATGGAAGCGAAGTTGCCGATAAAATTCGACTCCTATTGAGAGGTCATCCCCGGCTCGAATCCGAAGTCGGTACGGAAATTCGGCCCTTGCAACCCGGAGGAAAATACCTGCCTGGCAAGACCCCAATTGATCGAGATAGTGCCTTTATACTCTCAATTAAGGCGGCATATCCAATTCTATTCAAACCGATAAAGGGACGCGACGAAGCCCTTGCTTGGCAAAAGGTAATCCTCGGCATAAAGTTGGAAGACGTGCCGGTTGGGATTCAGATGAATCGATTGAGCGAAGATGGTGCTCACGGCGAGATCCACAAGTCCATTGCAAACTGGTTTCCCGATGTGCCCGTTTTTGATTCCAACGTGCTGAGAAGTGATCTCGAAACCTACCTGGCGAAACCGACCGATGAACAGCTAGAAAAAGTGGATCAAAAGGTTGTAAGTCTTGCAATCGCAAACAGCGGAATGACCGAGCTTTCGTTGGCAAAATTTAGGTCCCTACTGGCTTACCAGCATATGCTTCGAACAAAAGCTCAACGCCCCATCTTACTGAAAAACAACCCATTCTGGCATGTTGGCGAATTTGGTCGATTTTATGCCGAATCCGAATACCTTGTAGCCGGAGTTCCGACCGAGATCGTCACTGCAAAAAATTTGTCCACAACCTTCAAGCGGCAACTCAAAGAGTTGCGGCTACCCTGGTTTTGGCTCGGCTGGATTTTGGATCCAAGTTTGACAAAGAGCGGACCAAGCAAAGAAACCAACCGAGCTGAGTACTTTACGAAATTTCTCGAAGACGATGGTCCCTATATGGGGCATGAAATTTTCATGCTATCGAGAAAGCTCGCCGAGCAGAATCGAAACCCGCTGTATCCAAACATTCCCTTCG
>JAYVHY010000002.1:0-5717 GCA_043770615.1 Armatimonadota bacterium
CTTCATTGACTGGATTTTCTTAGCCGTAGTAGCCACCTCTTCATAGGTGATCGATTTGATACTTTCCGGAGTTCCATTGATCGGCTTGGCGTATGGATGATCCTTCCCTAAGAATTCTCGACGAGCCACTTTGCCGGCAACCGAGTTTGGGTTGTCATTTTCTTGTTCTAGCTGTGCGATGAGCTCAGCTTTGTACTGCTCGAAGTCGTCCTTTGCCAACGTCGGAGACGTGAGAACTCCAAGATAGAGTTCCATTGCTCGGGCTGCATTTGAAAGCGGAGCTTGAAGCGAAAAAGTTGTGCTTCTTAGTGCCGTTCCGCCGCCTACGCTGGCACCAATCAAGTCAAGTTGGGCGGAGAATTCCGCGCTGGTCAGTTTGTTTGCTCCTCGTTGCATGAGTTCAGTTGTCATCGAAATGAGCCCTGGCTTAGCATCTTGAATTGCACCTATGTTTAGGTGAGCTTGCAAGGAGAACATGGGGACACCTTGGCGGCTCCAGTAAGACATATTCGAGCCGTTTGGTAGCGTAAACTTCGTGGGTTTAGGAGTTAAGAATTCCGAAGGAGCATCGATTCCTGGCTTTTCATTTCGAGCATTAACTTCCGGAGATCCAGATTCGGGAATAACCCTCAGAGTCAAATGATTTCCCAAAAGGTACTTTTGGATTGCAGCTTTTACTGATGCTGGCGTTGCCGCTTTGTAAGCATTTATTTCTCGCTGAAATGAATCTGGTTCGCCATAGTAAAATTCGTACTGATTCATATGGTCCGCCTTTTGATCAAGGCTCTGCAGGGTAGTAGCAATTCGAGATTCAACTTTTGCAACAACTCGCTTGAGTTCATCGGCGGTCGGCCCGTTTTTGGCAAAGTCAGCAATCACTCCGAGAATTGCCCGCTCCATGTCGGGCTGCTTCTTGTCTGCTGCTAACGTAGCATCAATGTAGAAAACGCTACCAAGGAACTTTTGGTCTAATCCGGCCGACACCTCGGTAGCCAGGGCAAGTTTATTCACCAGCGATTCCTGCAATCGACTCGCCAATCCATCTCCTAACACACTTGCGGCAATACTCATTTCAATGTCGCCGGGCTTTGCCGCTGGCGGTGTATGCCATGCCAAGATTGACTTGGAAGCGGAAACCGCATCGACAACGGTAAGCTCCGCCCCTGGATAAGAGAATGGCTGAACCTGCTTGCGCGGAACATCGTTTGCTCGTGGCAGCGACCCAAAATACTTGTTGATGAGAGGTTTGATCTTTGCTGGATCAAAGTCACCAGCGACGATCAGCGATGCATTGTTTGGAATATAGAACGTCGAAAAAAATGACTGGACGTCTTCAACGGCTGCGGCTGACAGGTCTTCATGGGAACCGATGACCGAAGTTGAGTACGGATGTCCCTTTGGATACATCAGGCTATTCATCATTTCATATGCCTTTCCGTAAGGGGTATTTTCGGTATTTTGTCGTCTCTCGTTTTTGACCACGTCTCGCTGAAGATCCAGCTTCTTGAGGGTCATTGCCTTTCCAAGATCTTCGAGTCGATCTGCATCGAGCCAAAGTAACGTCGGAAGCAAGTTTGCCGGGCCAAATGAGTAATAGTTCGTTCGGTCTTCGGCGGTTGAAGCATTATTCTGGCCACCGGCTCGTTCCATAATTTGGTCAAATTGACCGCCAGGGACCCGGTTTGTTCCCATAAACATAAGGTGCTCGAAAAGGTGAGCAAAACCACTTCTGCGTTCGGGTTCGTCTTTTGAACCTACATAGAACCAGGTGTTAATCGTCGCAACTGGGAGGGTCTTGTCAACGTGAAGAATAACCTTCAATCCGTTCGGCAGAACATACTTTTCGTAGGGAACCTTGATGCCTTGGGCACCAGCCGATGAAATCAACGAGTAGAGCGCAACCGCGAGAATAGACATGTGTACTAGTTTACGGTCAAACCCAGTAACATTGATGCCATTGTGCTCACTGCTTTTTTAGGATTTCAGATGCTGGTAAAAATGAGCGTTCGAACTGTCGATCTCAATAGTCGTACCGATTTTCAGGTGGTCGTTGACCGAGAGGCCGGTCAATATCTCGGGCATCCAACGACACTCTTGCTTCCAAACGGAACGTCTATTCTGTGCGTTTATCCTCGGGGACATGGGGCAGGTCAAATCCTCTATAAGCGAAGCGATGACGCCGGAATGACCTGGTCAAACCGACTTGAGACGCCTGCAACCTGGGCTACCAGTAAAGAAACGCCTACTATTCATCGACTGATTGATGCCAAAGGTAAGGCACGGTTGTTGATTTGGTCCGGACTTTATCCCGCACGAACATCGCTTTCCGAAGATGAAGGCAAGACTTGGTCAGAACTAAAGCCTGCGGGCAACTGGGGCGGAATTGTAGTTATGAGTGCTCTTGAGCCGATCCGGGGACGAAAGGGCGCGTACGCGGCATACTTTCACGATGATGGTCGGTTCTTCGCCGATGGGAAAAAAGCAACCGGAGTTTTTACCCTTTACCGAACCGTCACTTCCGATGGCGGCTTAACTTGGGATGCTCCGACCGTCATTCTTTCGCGAAGTGACTTAAACCTTTGTGAACCGGGAATCGTCCGATCACCAAACGGAAAGACTTTGGCGATGCTGCTACGAGAGAACAGGAGGGCTCGGAACTCACAAATTTTGTTTAGTAAAGATGAAGGCAAGACTTGGTCAGAGCCTCGGGATCTACCCGCCGAGCTGACTGGAGATCGCCATGTGGGTAAATATCTTAAAGATGGGCGGTTGTTTATTGGCTTTCGCGATATTTCTCCTAAGGGAATTGCCACCTCGACCGACGGAGATTGGGTTGGATGGATTGGAACTTTTGAAGACCTTGAAAAGGGGTTCAGCGGGCAATACCGAATTCGACTGAAAGATAATACGAGTACGTGGGATTGTGGCTATTCTGGGGTCGAAGTCTTGCGAGACGGAACCGTTGTGACGACTACGTACGGGCACTGGGATCAGGGACAACCTCCGTTCATTCTGAGTGTTCGTTTCAATCCATCAAAAATGCCGGAATTAAGCCCTTACCGGAAATTAAGCTCGAAATAGTCCTTTCATCGGGCAAACTAAAGCCGTGATTCTCGTTATCGACAACTACGATTCGTTCACCTATAACCTTGTCCAGTACTTAGGGCAGTGTGGTGCCGACATCGTAGTTAGGCGAAATGACGAGATTTCGCTGGACGAGATTCGAGAGCTCAAGCCTGACGGAATCATGCTTTCTCCCGGTCCTTGTACTCCCAAGGATTCGAAAATCTGCCTGGAGGTTTTAAGGGCTGCCCTGAACCAAGAGCCGGGATTTTCGGTCCCACTTTTCGGAGTTTGTCTTGGGCACCAAGCGATTGGCGAAGTTAGCGGATCTCCGGTCGTTGTTGCGGAAAAGATCATGCATGGCAAAGCATCAATGGTTCAGCATGACGGACGAGGCGTTTTCGAAGGAATGCCGAACCCATTTAGCGCCGTTCGCTATCACAGTTTGGTGATTGACCGATCAACTCCTCCCGCGGGATTCACCGTAACCGCTACTTCTTTGGATGACAATGAGATCATGGGGGTTCGTCATGAGTCGTTGCCGATCGAAGGGGTTCAGTTTCATCCGGAATCAGTTCTGACTGAGGAAGGGTTTCGAATTGTCAAAAATTTCTACAAGCAGACTAAGGCAGTTGATCTCTCAGCCTCGATTTGACATTGTCTCGCGCCAGAATTCCTTTGGTCGAAGTGATTGAAATCACCTTTTGATCGAGACCGTCGTTGCGTACGCGAATGGTAAAGGTTTGGTACCCCTTTTCGAATTGAACCGGAACATTGTAGCTTAGTTCCCACCCTTTGCTTATGGCATCCATCATGCTTGGGATGGTATCGGGCGACCCGACGGAGATGAGTTTGCCCATTTGGCTTGCTCCTTCCTCGAGTGCTTTTTTGGCGTCTTTTCGTGAAGGCTCCCATACCATTTCTTCAATTGACTTGTTATTGAAGTTGTTGGTTAAGAGGGTTGCGAGAAAGGCTTTGTTGTTTCCTACTTTTGCCCGAAACTCATTCCAGGATGATTTGCCGATTATTGCGCTTGGCACAATGAGACACATCGCTACGCCTAACACCCATGCTAACCATGGTTTTTTCTTTTTGCTTTTCACTAGTGAACTTCAACACATGAAGTTCGGATCGGGTTCCGACCGCCCTACGGGGTTTTTGATTCTGACTTAGCACCAGGCAGAGGATCAAGATGAATGTCGGTGATCTTGATCTGATCTTTAAGATTCTTGACCGTTACCGTAAAGACTCCTGTTCCTTTTTGGAATTTGGCGTTCGCATGAAGGGTGACAAAAAATCCTTGGGTGGTGCCGCTGTTATCGGCTTTGAATGACTTCTTATCATCAATAACTTCTTCAAGCGAAAGCATTGGACCGAGTTTTTGCTTTAGTGTGGCAAAGAGTTTTCTCGTCTCTTCCCGGCGGGTTGGAGTGTTAAAGCTCTCGTCGGCAAATGTTGCAAATGCTTCCTCGTCCCAGGTTTTGGCAGTTGCGTTGAGGGCTGTAGCAACAAACGCTTTGTCCTTGTCAACCGATTCAAAAATCTTGGCGGTTACGCTCTTGGTAAAGAAGATTCCCCCTAGGCAACAAAGCAACAAGATCGCGCCAACAACTGCTAAAACGATGCCTACTTTCTTGCTCATGATTTATCCCGATGCTCGCTTACTCGTTGATCTTCTTGGCTTCTTCGATGTTGATGTTGGTTGGAATTCTAAATATGAAATCTGATCCCTTATTAATGTCTGACTCAACCCAGATTTTGCCGAAATGAACATGCTCGACTAGGTGTTTGACCAAGAACAATCCAAGACCGGTGCCGTAAATCTTTCGGTTATCTTCGTTGTTCACGCGGTGGAATCGCTCAAATACCTTTTGAAGATGGTCCTTGGGAATTCCGAGCCCTTGGTCTTTCACGCCGATGACTAATGACTCACCGTCTTGCTTGGCGTGGATGATAATGTCTCCGCCGTTTGGGGAATATTTGATTGCATTGTTAAGAAGATTTGTAAGGATTTGATCCATCTTGTCTTCGTCACCAACAATCAAGGCTGGAAGTTCGCCTTTGACGTCAAGCTTTATCGTGTGTTTGTGTGTGGCCTGTTGCTGAACTTTCTGAGCCTTGTCTAGCAAGGTCTTCATGTCAACCTGGGTGTAATGCGGCTTCAATGATTCGCCAGCTTCGATTCTGCTGGTGTTAAGCAGATCATCGATGAGGCGTCGCAATCGGTCGCATTCGCCAACGACAATGCCAAGGAACTCTCGTTGATCTGCTTTGTCATATAGCTCGTCATCAAGTCCGTCAAGCAGAGTGCTTGAGAAGCCCTTAATTGCCGTGAGCGGTGTTCGTAGTTCGTGGGATGCCATTGCAACGAAACTTGACTTCATGCGGTCAATATTTCGAATCTCGGTGACATCGGCAAGAATTGCAACAACCCCAATGCCTTTGCCATCTTGACCAAGAACTGACGCGAACTGTGATTCATAAATTCGTTCTAGACCACCCAATGTAAGATGGGTTTCAACTTTTCCTGGCTCCGCACCCTCAAGACACTTTTCGATTGCGGCAAGAAAGGCAGTGTCTTTGACGATATCTTCAAGGTTTTTACCTAAGCTGTCTTGGGGAGCTTGGAAGATCGCCCTTGCCGTTGCGTTGAT
>JAYVHY010000003.1:0-2609 GCA_043770615.1 Armatimonadota bacterium
GATTCGCTTCAACTTCGCGGCTACAATGCCGAGCCAATTCATGGCGACATGAGCCAACAGGAAAGAGAGCGAGTGCTTCGTCGATTCCGAGATGGATTGGCTGATTTGTTGGTGGCTACAGACGTTGCCGCACGTGGTCTTGATATTGACAGTGTTACGCACGTCATCAATTACGACGTGCCTTTTGATGCTGAACAATACATTCACCGAATTGGTCGAACTGGTCGAGCGGGACGAACGGGAGACGCGATCACGTTGGTTTATCATCGTGAGCGACGACAATTGGCGAACATTGAGCGGATGATTGGCTCTCGCATTGAAGCTGCCCGAATTCCCACGGTTGCCGATATTGCTTCTCGTCGACAAGAGGCTTTTGTTGAATCTCTGCGCGAAGTGTTGGCGACTGGCGAATTTGAGAACATGCTTCCGGCGGTCAGTGAACTTTCTGAGCAATATGATGCACTTGAAGTCGCGGCTGCCGCGATGCAGATGCTTTGGAAGGAGCGACATCAGAGCGAGCATCAGGATGCCGAACAAGAGTCATTTGCTGACTTTGAACAACCAGAGACTGGCATGGTTCGAATCTTTATTGGAATGGGACGACAAGACGGACTACGACCGGGCGACTTGGTTGGTGCCATCGCCGGTGAGTCAGGACTCGCGGCGAGTCAGATTGGCGTAATTGATTTGCTTGACCGAACGGCTTTCGTCGAAGTTCCAGCATCGGAAGGTAAACGGGTTGTTGAGGCATTGAGCAATACGACCTTACGGAACCGAAAGGTCAAGGTTCAACTCGCGCAGCCTGCTTTTGGCGGCGACCAGGAACCTCGCCGAGAGTATCGCGCGCCACGTGACAGCGGTGGGTTTAACAATTCGAGGGACGGTGGCGGTTACAACAATCCGCGTGATTACGGGCGGCGACGCTAGAACGCGCCCCTTCTTGGTAACGAATCGCAGTTATTCGATTTGATATAGGACAGCCCTTCGTTACCAAATTTGTGGTGCGGCAAACAAAAGCCCTTTATAGCTTTACCTCATCGAGGCTGATTAAGGAATCCAGCCTGATGGGTTCACTTTTGGATTCGAGGATTAATACTTCGGCTCCATCTTGAGTGCGGATGTCGAGGATGATGTCTTCGGTTGTTTCCTGGATTTTGTCGTTCCAAAATTCAATCGTCACTGGCTTTTTTCTTACAGCGGCATCTTCGAGCCGGTCATGAAATTCGCAATCAATAGGGATATAGTGTTTCATGATCAGTTATCGGAGCCAAAAACACATTATGGTAATCATGGCAATTTAACGCATTTTAGCTTTCCCGTTGTCTCATTTCTTCTAGAAACACCAAAACCTCAGGATCCCGTTGCGGATCCCATTCCGATAAGTACTGGACGCCTTTTAGGTCTTTCGATATCGTCCAGATCAAATTGTCATCGACGGCATTGACGATTTCATTACTGATATTTTCAAGACACCAGTAGAGCCGGGCAACAATTGCCATCTGCGGAACTGGATAGACCGGTGAACGAGAAGTTGCCCAGAAGATGATCCTAACGGCAGCTTGCCAGAACTCCATTTTTGTCCTATCGGACAGGATGCTCAAACACTCAGCAATGACTTGCGTCCAACCTTCTGTTTGCGATCGGCTTTCAACTGCAGAAAGCAAATCGAAGTCTCCATCGATTTGCTCATTTTCAATCAAGCATTCAATTTTGTTCATTGAATACCTTGCAAAAACCTAGAAATTCTAGGAAGTTTGAGCCACCATCGGGGTTTCCTCAAACGGCTGCACCACGACAAACCCTTCACCTCTAAACACCATCTGGAATGTCTCTCCACCGCCTCGACCAATTAGAGACTTCATGGAGATGTCTGACTTTAATTCTGGAGCCAAATTTCCGGACCAAGCCACGGTTGCATTGGGATCGGTAAATACTGGGTCGTTGGGAGAGACGGTAAGGGTGAGCGGGCGACCGTGGGTGGTAATGGCAACAAGACCAGATCCCTCGAGTCGTACCGAGAAAAGTCCACCGGCTAACATTCCTGCAACTCGTTTGTGCATGGTTACGGAGTATTTGACTGTGTCTTGAAATGCCAACAGATCGTTTCCGCTGACATTGATCGCGCTGTTCTCGAGTCTGAGAACCGAAATCTCCTTTCCGGCATCGGCAACGTAGACTTTTCCGTTTCCTTCTACCTTCGAGAGAGGAGACATTTCGCCGCTGAGGGCCTTCATAAACGCCTTACCAAGGCCGCCTTCCAACATGCCTTCGCGAATGAACTTGACCTCACCTCGGTAAGCGATCATTGAGCCTAATTTAGTCCAGACTCGGCCGGCAAGATTGATCTCAAGCATCCTTGTCGATTCCAGTTCAAAATCATGACCAGGATTGTCTTTTTCGGCAGTGGCAGCCACGAAATCTTGGAGCGAATAGCTAGGAGTTTGATCCATTTGGGATCATAGTACCTTTCGGGCCGCTGAGCAATAAATCCGTTTATCGATTCAAAGAATGAATCTTGGTGCCCAGGAAAGGACTCGAACCTTCACATCATTGCTGACACTAATACCTGAAACTAGCGCGTCTACCAATTTCGCCACCTGGGCAGGGGA
>JAYVHY010000004.1:0-2607 GCA_043770615.1 Armatimonadota bacterium
CTAAGTCAATGGATTCAAAATCGCTAATGGCTGCTCTTGAAGACACCGTTGACTTCAAAGGCGTTTCCGGAACCATTACCCTCAAGGGTATGAACGGCAACCCACCGAAGAAACTCATCGTGGTTGAAGTAACCAAGAAGAACGGTTCAAACTGGCAAAAGTTTGCTACCAGCTACACTCCTGACCAGATCAAATAGTGACACACCTGCTCACCACACCTATGGCAGCGTTGGATTTTACAACGCTGCCACAGCAACTCGTAAATGGCTTCCTTTTGGGAGCCATCTATGCGCTTGTAGCCCTCGGATACACGATGGTTTACGGCGTTCTCAAGCTTATCAACTTTGCTCACGGCGAAGTGTTTATGCTTGGTTCGTACGGCGCAATGTTCGCTTCATGGATGCTCGGCTTTGGCCCGGGTGGCAACGATGCTGCTACCGGATCATGGGTAACTCTGTTGTTGATGCTTGTCGCAGCAATGTTGGTTAGTGGTACCGCAGGATTCATCATTGAAAGGTTTGCTTATAGACCGATTCGTAACCACCCCCGAATTGCTTCACTCATTACCGCAATTGGCCTTTCACTTCTCCTCCAATACGGTGGACAAGCCTTCCTCCTCGAAGGAAAAAAGCAAGCGATCACTTCCCGAGTCAACCCATTCACAAATGACTTCGTTTTTGACCTCAAAAAGCCAGATGCAAGCAAAGTACAACTAGCCGCCGCACTACAGCCGGAAGTTGATACCGCTCAAAGGCTCTTTGATGAGCGACTGAAAACATCCGAACCGGGTGGGGTTTTCAATCTGACCCCCGAAGGCGACAGGCTCAACAAAGATTTAGCCACGATGAAAGAAAAGCAGAATGCGCTGATCAAGGAATCTAACGCAGCCGCGGTCTCTATTCATCTTCCCAAAGGCAAGTTGATCATGTTGGTTACCACGATTGGTTTCATGATCGGACTCTGGTATCTGGTTATGAAAACCAGAATGGGACGAGCCATGCGGGCGGTTTCGGTTGACTTCAATGCCTCGTCGCTCATGGGCATCAATCTCAACACCGTCATCACCTTCACCTTTATTCTGGGCTCTGTCCTTGCTGGTGCTGGAGCCATGATGTATTCGACATTTCAAAGCGCGCCCATCGATCCGTTTTCCGGAATGGCGCCCGGCGTAAAGGCATTCGTAGCCGCCGTGCTTGGTGGAATCGGAAACATCCCGGGCGCTGTCCTCGGTGCAATCCTCATGGGTATTGCGGAGAACTTGGTCACATGGGCCGGTTACTCAAGCTATCGGGATGCAATTGCCTTCGTTATCCTCATCGCGGTTCTCTTGTTCAGACCTGGCGGATTGCTCGGATCCAACAAGGTGGAGAAAGTTTGAAAGAATTTCAGTTTGGCAAGTGGTTTTCGGTTCGACTGTTGAGTTTTGCAATTGTCCTCGTAGTCTGCTTCTTGCTTGATCGGCTAGTACAAGGTTCCTATTCTCGGTTCCTTTTCTGCCTTGCCGGAATCTATGTAACGTTGGCCGTGAGTTTGAACCTAATCAATGGCATCACGGGGCAGTTCTCAATTGGTCACGCCGCCTTCTACCAAATTGGAGCCTACACAGGTGCGGTCTTGGCAGCAAACAAGTTTTCTAACTTAGCCGCTTCGAAGCCATACCTTTGGCTCTTGCTCACCGTCATTTTCGGCGCAATCGCCGCTGGAATCGCCGGCTTTGTCGTCGGGCTACCTTCCCTTCGATTACGAGGCGACTACCTCGCCGTCGTCACCCTTGGTATTGGAGAAATCGTCACGATTATCGCCAAAAACCAGCCCATCCTCGGTGAAGCATACGGCCTCTCGGCAGTAAAGATTCAATCAGTATTCTTCGTCCTGGTTCTTGCCGTCATTTGTATTGCAGTCAGCCGCAACCTCCTCAAGACTGCTCACGGACTCAGCTTCCTTGCCGTCCGAGAAGATGAAATAGCCTCCTCCGCCATGGGTGTCAACCTCACCAAGATCAAAGTCACTGCCTTTGTGATCGGATCTTGCTTTGCAGGTGCCGCAGGTGCTCTCTACACCCACACAAAAGGGTTCGTGAGTCCAACCGACTTCTCGATGGACACTTCGTTCCTTATTCTCACCATGGTTGTCCTTGGTGGCACTGGATCGATCACTGGCACCACAATTGCCGCTATCACTCTATTTGTCATCCCCGAATGGATGCGAAACATTCCTTACGTACAAATGGGTACGCCGCTTGGCGTAGGCATCGGCATCATCGCCGCCGTAGTTTTGCTCCGCAAGGTTCAAGAGAAGTTCCACGGAGCAGGAAGCAAGCGCCTGGGTCTGAACCTCGGCTCCATTGCTATCGGCATAGTAGTAGCGTTCGTCATGGCTAAAGTTCTTGTCATGATTCCCGCCTTGCAATCGATGGTCAACGGACAACTCTTCCGAATGCCGGTTCTTGCCATCACGCTCGTCGTACTTATGCTCCTCCGACCACAAGGCATATTTGGCCACCATGAGTTCAGCTGGAGCTGGGTCCAAAAGATTTTTGGCAAGAAGCCAGTTCAAGAAGCTGAGGTGGCGGTATGAGCATTCTCACTCTTAATCAAGCAACGATCA
>JAYVHY010000005.1:0-2607 GCA_043770615.1 Armatimonadota bacterium
ACACTCAATACTGAGCCCGTGGCTAGCGGCTACTCAGGCGGGGTTCTCACCCGCACGTCTTCAAACCATTTCCAGTACGCACGTGCATGGGTTTGTTCGTCAAAATTGAATGTATAGCAAATCCCGACGGTTGAGTGCGAATACTTTAGTCTGTAGACCCATTGTATTCAATCGGGCATCATAAAAAAGATGAGCAAGAAGGAAAAACCAATCGGACTGATTATTCGGCAACTGCGGGAAAATGCGGAGATATCGCAGGAAGAATTAGCGTCTCGGGCCGCGATTCACAGGACCTATGTTAGCCAGCTTGAGCGCGGAATCAAATCTCCCACCATTGCGGTTCTACAAAAACTGGCACATGCTTTGGGAACTACAGCTAGCGAGATCCTTCGAGCAATGGAGGGTCAGCTATGAAGTATAAAGTAAATAAGTCGTTCAATATTTCCATTGGTTTCGCCGTAAATGCCGAGCATGTTCTGAAAGCCACCAAAAAAACAAATCAGATTTTGAGCGATCTTCCTGCCTCGCTCTACAGCTGTATCGATTTCAAAACTGTTTCGGCAATTGTCGGTGCGATTTATTGCGACACTCTCGCAGGTTTTTGCAAGTGCATCGTCAATCCGATCGAGAAAGGGCATCCGGATTTACTTCCGACATCTGCGAGGGGCGCATCCGAAGCAAAACTTCGGAATTACCCGGAAGGTTTGGAAATCAAATCGACGGTTGGGAACGTAACTCAAGGTGCTAATCTGCGTGCAGGTACAAAACGAATTTCCCAATTAACTGCGATCACGTGGCAAGCACATCATCGAGAAGTACGTGAATTGATGGGACTATCATGGGATTTCGCAAACGAGAAACCCTCTTTCATCTTTCCTTGCATTACCGGAGTTTTCTACACCGACGCTCTTGAAACGAGCGACTGGGGTGCAATTAGTGGAACTACGGGGCGAAACACGAAAGTGACTGGGATGACGGCATCGGGAAAGACGAAAATGGGTACGGGCTGAGTGGACTTGCTCGACGAACCGGAATACCTTCAGAAGTTTGGTCGGTTGCTCAACGCAAGACCATAATTAAGTTTTTGGGGTATTTTCTACACGAGTTCGCCAAACAAGTTTCGTTGCATTTTGGTTGGGCATGGACGATGGTAAATTCTCTCAATACTAATTTTGCCCGCGACTCCCGGCATATTTAGCAATTCAGTGAAAGGAAGATAGTCCCCATACTGACCTTCACAACAGATTAATTGGCCACGTCGTGCATGAATCCAGTTGCTAAGCTTGCTGTAGTCCATTTGAGAGCTTCCAAAGGCGTACCCGTCACCTGGAGCATCTTTATATGGAGGATCAATGAACCAAGTGGCTTCAGTATCTGGCGCATCAGTGAAGTCGCCAGCGATGAGCTTCCAATGCTTAACCTTGTGAACATTCTCCGACATCACTCGTCTGCTGATTTCCCAATTCCTTTCTAGTACAGGTGTGACCTTGATCGTCTTGTACTTGAATGCCATCTTTGTCGCAGCATGGACAATATGGAGGAATTCAGAACTCTTTTCTCCAACCTTTAGCTCAGGAAGAGAGAGTATTGATTCGGAAGTTGCATCTTCAATCAGCCATCGCCAAATCTCAACGACCTTGGCATCCTTTTCCACCAAAATGACGTCACGCTCCCAATTCCGCCCATGCAGAGCATAAGACGCAGCGCCTGCAAAAGGCTCTACAATGCACTGAAATTGAGGTTTCGGATAGTGTCTCGCAATTTGCTTTTTTCGCCCGTAATAGTAGAACAATGTCGCCTCCGCGATCGTCGACCTGAATCCAAGCAATCGAATTAACGAATACTATGGTATTCGCTCATGGCTGTCAAGCGGCTGTTTTTGATTCTGAAGCGGAGCTGCGGCTTCTCACAAGGACGAACGATAATGTTCACCAAGCGACAAGTGAACACATATTGTCAATTTCGGCACCAATCTGTCGCTTTGGTGCAACATTTTGATACTCATCATGGCCTCCTTGGGTGAGCTAGTCTTTCCATTACAGTCGAGCTGTAAAATTCGTCATCCGTTGTTGTGCAGCGGAGCGAAAGACGTGACCCGCAGGCCCGCCACTTTGGTTGGCTAACACTAACCCCTCCCAAGGAGAACCCCAGATGAATTTCTATTCACAACAACATCCATTCTACTGTGGAATCGTTTTGCATGCCAACCAGATGTACGCCTGCGTGGTCGATCACGCCGGTAAAAAACACCTGCACCGTAACAACAAAACCCGTCAGTCCGATAAATTCTTCACTGAAATCGAACCGTTTGGATCCGATCTCGTCCTCGGTTGCGAATCGACTTTCAACGGGTACTGGCTGGCCGACCTTTGCAGCGAAAAACCGATTCCCTTCGTCCTCGGACACGCCTTGTATCTCAAAGCCATCCACGGCGGCAAAATCAAAAGTGACAAACTCGAAGGCGAGAGACTGGCGCTGCTCCTCCGTGGCGGAAACTTCACCACTGCTGACGCTTACCCTAAACCGCTCCGCGCGACTCGCGATTTGCTCAGACGACGAACCCATCTCGTCCGCCGCCGCGCCCAAACCTTGACGCACGTCCAGATC
>JAYVHY010000006.1:0-2602 GCA_043770615.1 Armatimonadota bacterium
ACGACGACGTCGGCGAAGGTGATTGCTAACGCAGCCACACCAATTTCGTTTCGACCATTGATCGCCGCCTCGCGCGGATCTTCGCCCAGTTTGAGGTGCCTAAATATGTTTTCTAAGACAACGATGGCATCATCAACCAGAACTCCAACCGCCAGCGACATACCAAGCATCGATAGCGAGTTCACCGTGAAGCCAACTGCCTTCATCGCAATAAATGCGGCGAAGAGACAGGTCGGAATCGCCAGCGCAACGATCAACGTTCCGCGGAAATCATGCAAGAAGACATAAACAATCAGCGCAACAAGGATGATTCCAAAGATCAGCGAAAACGTAACATCACTTAATGCTTCATCGACCAAAATTGATTCGTCGTATTGAGTCTTGAACTTTATTGGAAACTGCTTTTCGGTTGGTTCCAATAGTTTTTTGATCGCCGAGTTAACTTCAAGGGTGTTTCCTTCTTTCGTTTTTTGGACCGAAATCGCAACCGTATCGTCGCCATTCAGTCTGGCAATTCGCCCTCTTTCTTTAACCGTATCCTGGATATCAGCTACCTGCGATAAAAAGACTTGACGTGCTTTCGCGTTCGGATTCGTTGAGTCATTGACCTTAACGACGATGTCTTGGATCTGCTTCAGACTGGTGAAGTCGCTCTTAACTCGAACCGAAATGTCGCGACCACCCGAAACGAACTTACCACCGGGAATATTTGCGTTCGCATATTGGACCGCCGACATCACTTCGCTAACTCCAACTCCGTATTGAAGCAACTTGTCTTTCTTCAAACGAATTTGAATTTCGCGAACGTCACCACCGCTAACGTTGACTGCCGCTACCCCGTTGACCTGACTAAACTTATCAACGATTTTGTCTTCGATCAAGTCACGTAGCTCTTTGCTGGAAAGGCTGGGACTACTTACGGCTAGGTTCAGAATCGGCTGGGCGGAGTTATCAAATTTTGAAACAGTTGGCTTTAAAGCGTCCTTAGGAAGGTTGTTGACAATTGAGTCAACCTTGGTCCGAACATCGTTCAATGCGACATCAGTTGAAACGCCAAGTTCGAGTGAGATAACAACGGCCGAGACGCCTTCTTGAGAAATGCCTTGGACTTCTCGGATTCCACTGACACCCGAAACCGCTTCCTCAATCTTTCTGGTGATGAGCTGGTTGATATCGTCAGGACCAGCCCCAGGATAAGAAGTCTGAACCGTAATGGTTCCAAAATTAACTTCTGGGTTGTTCTCCTTCCGCATGCTTTGGAACGAAAGCGTTCCAACCAAGATGGAGGCGATAACCAGAATAAAGATTAAGACTGGCCGAGATAGCGCAAGTTTTGTCATTGGTCCTTACGCTCCCTTACTTGGCTTTGCAACTCTTATCTTCGTTCCATCAACCAATGCGCCCTGACCTTTCGAAATCACTTGGGTTGCGCTCGAAATTCCCTTGACTTCAACCATCGAACCCTTCTTCACCCCAGTCGTCACGACGATCTTTTTAGCCTTGTCGCCCTCAACCGCCATCAAGTACTTGATCCCGTCTCGCGAGATAATGGATTCTTCACTGACCATGAGTGCTCCTTTGTTCTCGGTTAGTACCACTGCACCGTTGGCGAACATCCCTGGTCGGATCCCAGTCGAAAGCTGAGCGAACTGAATTCGCACATTGAAGAGTCGTCCTACGCTATCGCCCTGCGGACTAATCGAGACAACTTTTCCGGGGAACGTGCTTCCAGGTTTTGCATCGACTGAAATCGTAACGTCGGTTCCCTCTCGAATCAAGCCAATCTTATCGGAAGGCGCTTGACCTTCGAAATAGACTCCAGAGCCGCCTACAACCCGAGCAATCGGTGTTCCTGACCCAACGACAACGCCAGCCTGCAGTGGTCGACCATAAATTCGTCCCGTAAAAGGAGCTCTAATTGAAGCGTCCCGTAAATTCTTTTCCGCAACTTGAACTTGCGCCCTTGCCGAATTAACTTGAGCTCGCGCTCCATTTACTTGGTCGAGAAGAACAACATCCAACCGCTTTGATGACTTCGCCGATTCGAGTGCTTGCTCCGCCTGTCGAACCTGCTCCCTTGCAGTTTCAATGTCTTCGGGTCGTACCGCGTTTTGAATAAGCTTTAGCGCCTGAACCGAATTCTGATATTGCGCCATGCTCGATTCGTAGTTGTTTAACGCGACATCAAGCTGTGACCCGGCCAGGGCACCTTCTTTGACAAGGCGCCTGACTCGATCAAGGTTCTTTTTAGCGGTCTCAAAATTGCTTTTGGCGGCTCCGAGGTTATTCTCTGCTTGCTCACGCTCCTCGGGTCTAGCACCATTCAATGACTTCTGAAGTTGGGACTTCGCCGATCGAAGAGATGCCTCGGCTTGACGAACTGCAGCCGCCGACCGGCTAGGAGTAAGCCGCGCATTGGCGGATGCCTGAGAGAGTTGTGCAGTTGCGCTTGCGAGTGAGGCGCGAGCTTGCATTGCTTGTTGTTGCAGATTGTCGGAATCCATCATCGCGACAACTTGGCCCTGCGAAACGGTATCTCCGTCCTTTATGTAAACCGCCAGAATCTTGCCGGCGACCTGAGCGCTAATTTGCGCATCGTCAC
>JAYVHY010000007.1:0-2591 GCA_043770615.1 Armatimonadota bacterium
GGGACCAAAGTTCATGGTTCCAAGGCAGAGTCGCGAAACTTGGAGGCCAGTACGACCTAATGAAGTGTATAGCATGGGTTTGTTCTACCCGTTCTACGCACTGATAGCCGAGAAAATAGCGTTAAGCTGCCACTTGCCCGACAAATTCTACGTCTGCTTTGGCTGATATTTCGCTATACGCCAAAACCGCAAGATTTGGCAGATGCCGATCCAGGAATCTTCTCATCGCGAGTCGAAGTTGAGCTCCGCATAAGAGGACAGGCTGGAATCCTTGCATGGTTAAGCGTTCGTACTCAGATTTCAGATGTTGAATCAGGCGAGATTGCATGTCGGGCGGAAGCACCAGAGAGCTTCCAGCGGCGGTAAGGCTAACTAGCTCGGCTAGCTCGCGTTCAAGCGGAGGATCGAGCGTTATGCACTTGAGTTTGTCCTCAAAATCGACATATTGACGGGTAACTGTTCGGGCGATCGCGGATCGGACAACTTCGCCAAGTTGCTCAACATCCTTGGTTCGCGGCGCAAAATCGGCGAGAGTTTCGATGATCGTGACCATATCGCGAATTGGAATTCGTTCTCTGAGCAAATGTTGAAGGACTTTTTGGACATCGGAAATGGTGATAATGTCGGGAATGACTTCAGCAACCGCGGCAGCATTCGACTTCTTGGCTTCGTCCACTAAGACTTGAACATCCTGTCGGCTAAGGAGTTCTGGAGCATGGTTCTTGACTAGCTCAGAAAGGTGAGTTGAGATGACCGCTGAGGCTTCGATGACGGTGTAACCGACTCGTTCGGCTAGTTCTCTTTGCTCTGGCTCAATCCAAATGGAATCCATTTTGAAGACCGGATCAATCGTCGGAATGCCGGGAATTGAATCGATGGCATCTCCACTGTTGACGGCAAGCATTCTGTCCGCCATGATCTCAGAACTGGCGACTTCTTCGCCCCGAATCTTGATTACATATGTTGAGTTGTTGAGTTGAACTGAGTCTCGAATTCGAACGGTTGGCATTACTAATCCAAGTTCGGTCGCAATTTGACGTCGAGTGGCAGCAATGCGGTCCGCGAGGTCTCCGCCTACTTTCGGATCTGCAAGTTTAGTAAGGCCGTAACCAATTTCGATTTCGATTGGGTCAACTTGTAGAAGGGGCAATACGGCTTCGGGGCCAGTTGGCGCGGGAGGTGCCGGTGGTGCTGGCTTTTCTTTGACAACCGTATCAAACATGGTGGCGACTTGGGGGTTCTTTCGCGCAAAGTTATAGAGGAAGTACATTGCGGCACCAGCGCCCATAAAGATAGTTGCGGGGAATCCGGGAATCAGACCAAACGCGGCAATGGATGCCGAACCAACCAAGATTGCCTTTGGTTGACCAAAGAACTGAGTCGCGACTTCGCCGGCCATTGATCGATCTTGTCCAGCCCGAGTAACGAGCAGGCCACTTGCCGAACTGATGAGTAGTGCTGGAAGTTGAGCGGTGAGTCCTTCTCCAACACTGAGCAGAGTGTAGGTTTTGAGAATCGTGATTGGGTCACTTTGACCTTTGAAAAACCCGACGGCAAAGCCACCGATGATGTTGACAATTATGATGAGGATTGAGGCTATCGCGTCGCCCTTGACGAACTTTGACGCTCCATCCATTGCACCATAGAAGTCCGCTTCTTTACGGATGTGCTTACGACGCTCTTTGGCCATTTCTTCGTCGATGAGTCCGGCGGCAAGGTCAGCATCGATTGCCATTTGCTTGCCAGGCATTGCATCCAAGGTAAATCGGGCGACAACTTCCGATACTCGTCCGGCACCGTTGGTGATAACGACAAATTGGACGATGACAAGGATGATAAAGGAGACGATTCCAACAACGAAGTCACCCCCCATGACGAAGGTTCCAAATGTGTCGATAACGTGACCGGCATGCCCGGTCCCTAGGATTAATTTGGTCGCCCCAATACTAAGGGCCAGCCGAAAGAGAGTCGTTACAACGAGGAGCGATGGAAAAACCGAAAATTGTAGTGGATCGGACACGTTGACCGAGGTTAGCAGGATCATGATTGATGATCCGATCGCAAAGACTAGTCCTAAATCCACCACCCAGTGGGGCAATGGGAGGATCAACATGGAGACCACCATGAGGAGACCAACTCCCAGCATGACATCTGTATGTTTTAGTAACTTCGCAAATAGTTGCATAACCCAAGACGCAGTGCGCGTCAATTGGAATCTTCGGCTTCAAACCTCAAATTCGTTAGGACTAAACCCGGCAATTCGATCAGGCTCAAAAAATTGATCAGAAAATTTGCAATTTCAACCTTAAATTGTTTGCGAGCTATGGAACAACGATTTATGGAGGTTCTGTCGATTCAGGGCTCCCAGATGGGCGAAAACCAAAAAGGCATGAAAAAGCCGCAGAGTCAACCGAGTAGAGGATTTTCCTTTGGGGAGAATACAAAATCCAGCAAGTGGCAAGATAATGTCGCGGCTAGGCCAACTGTTCGCGTCGCCCTTTTCGTACTTCTCGTATCATTCATTGGCGGTTGTATTTCTTGTCTCATCATCTATAAGCGATCGATTGATCAGGTATTTGAGACTCGGATTC
>JAYVHY010000008.1:0-2591 GCA_043770615.1 Armatimonadota bacterium
TCTTTCGATGATCGCGAATTTCGCTCAAACATTCCGAAACAATTGTAAAGGCTCTCCCCAATTCTTCCGCGGTGTTGCCTACCCCAAGAGAAAACCGAATCCCTTCCAACGATATGTTCTCACTATATCCGCAGGCCACGAGAACGTGACTTGGCTCAATGCTTCCGCTACTACAAGCCGCACCACTACTTGCGCTGATTCCCACTCGATCTAACTTAATAAGCATCGTCTCAGCATCGATCCCCGGAAACCTAACATGAATGTGACTGTCCAAGGTTCTTGTACGATCCTTAACCGTGGGCACCGCCCCTAGCGTAAGCAACGTGTCCAGAAATCGATCTCTTAGGACTCTTAGCTTCAGAGATTTGTGACCCAAAATGGCTTCGCCAAGTCCAACAATACCGATCACATTCTCGGTACCACCCCGCATTTCGCGCTCCTGTTCGCCACCACAAACGAGTGGTTTAAGTTTTGTGCCATTGAGTACTGCCAATCCACCCACTCCCTTGGGTCCGTTGATCTTATGGGCAGCAATTGAAACGAGGTCTGCCCCCAACATGATTGGGTTCGGAATCGCCTTGAGAAAGCCTTGAACGTGATCGCAATGGACCTTTGCTTTGCGTTTATGAGAAAGCGATATCACTTCCTTAAGTGGTTGAATCGATCCAGTTTCGTTGTTTGCACTCATGACCGACACCATCAACACGTCATCATCAATCATCTGTTCGAAGCACTTCAAGTCAAGAAATGACTCACGATCTACGGGAATCAAATCCACTTTATAGCCGAGTTTCTTTAAGTGAAATTGAGTATTTAGAACACAATGATGCTCAACGGCCGAAAGAAGAATTCGGTTTCGCCGAGAGTCTTCATTCGCCAGCGCAGTTCCGAGGATGGCTAGATTTGCAGCTTCGGTACCACTTCCGGTAAAAACTACTTCTGCAAACATACATCCAAGAGCTTCGGCAACAATTTCACGGCTCCAGTCGATTTCGTGCTTTGCATTTCGACCATGTTCATGAAGGCTTGACGGATTGCCAAATCGCTCCATGGCTTCCGTCATTCGGGCCTTGACATCCGGCAACAGAGCAGTTGTTGCAGCGTGGTCAAGATAAATGCGGGATTGCTTGGAAGACATAAGGGATCATTCAAAAGTACCCTAAGTTCGGGAACCCAAATTGGATGCATATGGATGTGCTCGTTACTTTACGACAAAGTAACGAACCCTATGAACCAATTGAGAAATTCTCTCGTTACTTCGAAACCATTTCAGTTGCTTTGCGAATGACCTCTGCCTTGTATTCCTCGGTTGTGGCCTTTCCACCCAGGTCACCAGTCAGAACTTTTCCTTCCTGGCATATGTCGAGAACAGCATTCAGGATCCTATCGGCCTTGTCGGTCTCTCCAAGATAGCGAAGCATCATGAGCGACGAGAACAACAAGGCAGTTGGGTTGGCAATGCCCTTTCCGGCAATATCGGGAGCCGAGCCATGAACCGCTTCGAATACCGCACAAGTAGCCCCAATGTTCGCAGAAGCTGCCATTCCAAGTCCACCGACAAGTCCCGCACAAAGATCAGAAATGATATCGCCATAGAGGTTTTCTGTCACGATGACGTCAAACTGCTCAGGCTTAATTACAAGCTGCATACAACAGTTGTCAACAATAATATCGTCACATTGAAGGTTTGGATATTCCTTCGCCGCCTTATAAAACTCTTCGAGGAACATACCGTCTGTGAGCTTCATAATATTGGCTTTGTGAACAGCCGTTATCCGTTTTCTGCCCTGCTTCTCAACCATGTTAAAGGCATATTTGAAAAGCCTCTGACAGCCTGGTCGAGTAATAACCTTTATCGATTGGGCAACGTCTGGATGAGGTTGGAACTCGATTCCTGCATAGAGGTCTTCGGTATTCTCGCGGACGATGATCAAGTCAATCTTTTTGTCTTCATAGGGACCATGAACACCTGGAAAAGTTTTGGTTGGTCGAACGTTTGCGAACAAGTCTAATGCTTGGCGCAAAATCACGTTGGCTGACTTATGACCCTTACCTACCGGAGTAGTAGTTGGTCCTTTGAGAGCAATCCCGAGTTCCTTGATTTGAGCAATTGTTTCGGCTGGCATTGCGTCGTGCCCTTTTTCAACCGAACCGATTCCGCCTTCTAAATAAACCCAATCTGCTTCGAATCCAACAGCTTCAAGAATATCGATCGTTGCGGAAGTGATTTCTGGTCCAATACCATCGCCAGGAATGACACCAATTTTACGTTTGCCCATACAGTCTTAATATTGGCAAATATCTCTGCGATAAGTATCTTTATCCGAAAGGTTGCCTGGCATATCTAGGAGTTTTAGACTAGCTCAATCCTAGATTTGGTTTTTCAGGTTCATAATAGGTCTTTACCTTTGTGAGGTTTTATTTTGAAATTGGTGGATTTGACTTTGGACTGTGGGCAATATGCTCTCCGTGAGGATTCGTATCGGACTTCTCGCTTTGATTTAACCGTTGTGGTTCCAACATTGAATGAGGCAAAGAATATTCCCATTCTTTATGCTTCGCTTCATGTTGCCTTAGAGGGCGTTGAATGG
>JAYVHY010000009.1:0-2584 GCA_043770615.1 Armatimonadota bacterium
GTACACAATGATTTGACTAAAAACACGATTCGCGGTAGCATCGCCCCCCAGGTGTACTGGGAACTTCACTATGATATCGGGAAAGACGGCAGTCTCCGATTACAAAGAATCTGCGAGTTCGACCATTCCCCTAGGTTTGTCTGGTGAAAACATGATCGCTCTCATTTACGCCTCCGTCCTGATACCATGCAATATCAATGATTCCAATCATCTGACCATACGAGATAGAGAATTGCTTCTTGCCATTCGGAGTCGAAACGTCAACAGTTTGAGACCACATATCGCGCGTTCGGTTCGGCTTCAAGTCATCTACGGGTTTCCGGAAGAAGCCAATTATGCGACATTGAAGTCACGATTTTCAAAGACCCAATTCAACACCGTAGATGTATTTGTTGTCGGGTCTGGCACTCTTTCTAAATCGACGAGCAAAATGGATTGCCGAACCATGCTCCAAGCTGTCAGCGACTATGTTACCCTTCGTGAGAGTAAGAAGAACATGTTTGATCACGGAATGGTCGTCAGCGGCGGTGATCCAAAACTAGGATCTGAACTACTGATAAGATATCTTGGCTTTTCGAATTATCTACTTCTATATGGGCGGCCCCGAAAAAACGCCCCCACGCAGCTAAATCGAGTTGAGCTGTGCTTCAAGGCGGATGGCTTTGGATCGCTTTGGATGAACCGCTCAGATTAAAGGATTCCTTTTGAATTGATGGGTGGCTTGAGCTTGGACGGGTTAGGTCCTACGAAAGGCATCAGCTTGTATTTGATTTGATTCACTAGTGCTAGTCTTCCATCTTGCTGCTCAGTTCGTGTTCGGGCATAAGGCAATCCATATTTCATATACATCTTCATTCGAAATTGCATGATGGCATCCGCTTTTTCATCCGGTGTCAAGTTTGGATCATTGAATAGCTTGACCCGCGAGGGTTGAATCGCAGTCGGCGTAGTGTTGAGAAAAGCGAGCGAGGGCTTCGGTTATGGTCATGGGTTAGATACAAAAAAGCCCTTGCCAAATTAATAGCAAGGGCGGTTGGAGTCTGATGGAATTCTTCTAGAGTCGCCAGTTATAGTCGGCTTCGAATCCAAGGTCAGTCGTCACTCTCGTTGAGGCACTGCCGTCGACATTCATAGTGTACATGTGAATTTGGCCGCCAAGATCACTGCCATAAATGATTTTAGTTCCGCTCGGCGACCACTCTGGGTAAGTATCTTGACCCGAATTGTTCGTGATTCGAGTCTGGCCCGATCCGTTGGCGTTCATCACGTAAATTTCACCATTTCCAGGCGAATCGCGTTCGCTCTTGAATACGATTTTGGATCCATCGGGTGACCAGGTCGCATATACGTCGGTGCCGGTTGCGTTAGTCAACCTTGTCTGATTCGTACCGTTGATGTTCATTACGTATATCTCACCACCGCCGCCATCTCGATCGCTTGAAAACAAAATCTTTGTTCCATCCGGCGACCAACGTGGATACCAATCAGCGTCGGCGTTATTAGTCAGTCTCGTTTGCCCGGACCCGTCGGAATTCATGATATAGATTTCTGAACTTCCATGGCGACTGGTTGCAAATGCAATTTTCGACCCATCGGGTGACCAGCTTGGCGTATTGTCGTTTCCAGCGATGTTGGAGAGGTTGGTCTGACCGGAGCCATCTGAATTCATGATATAAACCTCATCGTTTCCGTCCCGTCCCGTCTCGAACGCAATCTTTGTTCCATCATGGGACCAGGTTGGTCGAGCGTTCCCACCCGCAACATTGGTTATTCGAGTGATACCGGTACCGTCGACCTTAACAGTATAGATTTCCTCACGGCCGTCTCGATTACTTGTGTAAACGATGTCGTTCGTTAAGGGAAGCGGTCCACCTCCGCCGCCGCCGCCACACGCAAAGAGGGTCAACGTCAGCATTGCTCCAAAGGCAGGAGTTTTCAAATATTTGAGGCTTTTCATGGCAGATAAATTCAGTCGTTGGTAACAAAAACAAACGACATTGGGAGTTTAACCGGAATATTGGTTGATGTCAAAGTCTTTAGAACTTTTTCAGGCGAAATCAGCCAAGAGTCTTGTTCGATGAAGTCTTGAAGGCACTTAACTGGCTTCGACTTTGGGTTAGTTGGGAGTAAGGAGTCGGGAGGATTATTCGCTTTGCTCAATCGACTCACCCGTTTCGTTCCTCAACGGCCTCTCTGTCCAAAGAGGCATCGCGCTGGTGGATAGATGAGAAGTTGAACTGATGCTTGTAAAAGTTGCCGATTGCAGATTTGACGATATCAGTTAGAAAGAATCTGAAGTTTGTTTAGTTAAGATTCAGCGGTAAGCCGTTGGCTGCTGGGCGAAAGCCAACAGCCAACAGCCAACAGCCGAAAGCTAGTTACTAGCTACCGTCGCCCTTTGAGAACACGACGCCGCGCCAATCGCGAATCGCTCGACAGAAGATCGCAGTTACGCTGGTCTTCACCGAGTCGGTCGCAAAGTCATCCCAGACTTTCGTCTCAGGCATTCGCCGGGTGATGAATCGCAGGCCGTGCTCGTCCTCGTTCCGAGAGCGAAGCATCCACGCGGTTGAGCTGGTGAACC
>JAYVHY010000010.1:0-2581 GCA_043770615.1 Armatimonadota bacterium
AAAGCGAAAATACTCGCAGGCAAAAGGCCAAGAAAAATATAGATGACTTGCTTCTTGAAGTCGTTGGCTTCTTTTGTTCCGACCACGGCACTGAAAATGGCAACTAGGCCAATGAATGCCAAGAATGCTGCTACGCCAAGCAACCACCAATCGACCCCAACCTTCTCATTTCGAGATTCAGCGCTAGGTCGAAGGGTGATTGATGCCATCAGTTGTAGGGTTCCCGTACGTTCTTGGACATCTCTGTTCGCACAATTCCCTTTCCTTTGACAAACCAGAAGGATAACTTACGACTCGCTCCTGTTCCAAATTGCAGATTCATTTCTGCTTTGATAGCGTCATCACACTTGTCTTTTCGTTGAACAAAGTCGGTTGAAGTGCTTACTATTGCAGTTGCCCTAAGGTTTTCTGACTCGCAGCAAAGTTTGCCTTCCCAATTAGTCTGTTCTCCCACGTACAGAGGGAACTGGATAAGGATGACTGGGGGATCAAATGTCTCGCCACCAGCTGCCTTCAGGCGCACCGCATTATCTTGAATATCATAAGTTTCTGCTTCAACGACTTTCCCTTCGGAAGTAGCCTCAAATTTAACCGTTGTGCCAGACTTCGTGGTTCTGAGGACATAGTTCATATTTGTGCCATCGACCGTGTACTTTGAGCCTGCTGAACCCGATTCCAGGGGCAAAAACTCACTCACATTATGGACGTATGGCTTATTGGCGGTTTCTTTGACGGTAAGAACTGTATGGCAACCAGCCAAACAAAGGATAGGCACAAAAATCGACGACCTACTTAATTTCGGACATCGTAACAGTTTGCTTATTTTTTCCAGAAACATAGGTTATCTCAGCCTTAACTTGCCCTCTTCCCTTCACGAGCCACTGCTTTGAATTCAGCTGAATTTTTTGTCCGTTTTGGCTACCGCTGGCAGTTGAAATTATCAGGAGAGCATCCTTGTAAGTTTCAACGGAAGTTATCACTGGTTCAGTTCCCTTAACAACGTTGGATCCGGTGAGTTTTTGGTCATCGGTTTCTAATTTGAAGGGCCAGCTCTTGCCAGGTACTAATCCGGACGGCAGTTCAAATGTGTCCGAATCGGCTTTTTTCCCTTTTACGGATACGATCCTTATTCCCTCTTTGCTCAGGCTCACCATGACTTCTCCGAGTTCCTGGAGTCCACCGTCGTTTGTAATCGTGAATTCTGCGGCGGAGTTCGAGACATTTGTAAGTCGCACTACCTGGGTTGCTGGTTTCGTCACTTCGTTTTGGGTTACCGTCATCTTGATTGGATCGGTTCGCCCCAGACCATAGTATTCATACGCGTCACTTTTGAGCTCAGCAGGAATTTTTGAAAGGTCTATTGCAGGTGCTTGAGGCTTGGAAGCATTGTTTGAATCAGAAATTGTCTCCGAATTGTGGGCCACAACTCCGCTTTCATTGCTTGAAACCGAATTCAGCGTACTATTAGTTGCCGTGATATCCTTGGACTTTGAGTCGCACCCAAAGAGGCAAAAAACTATCAAACCTACGAACCAAAAACCAATCTGCTTTTTCATTTCTTTACATTGTAACTTTTAAGCCGCAGCGTTATGGAAGAAGTTACCGTTTTTACTTGAACGACTTGACGAAATCGGATTAACCCCACGCCGGGCGTAAACCAGGAATTCACAATCAGCTTCCCATCTATTGCGTCTGACGTTTTAAATGACCCTTCTGTCTGCATAAAAAGTGCACTCATTGATCCCTGCTCCGTATCGACATTTTGTTGAATTCCATCATTCTTGTACTTGTACTTCATGGTGCCCGGTTTCCCTATTGGCGTCAAGCCGGAACCTTCCCAATTGAACTCGCCGATAGTTTTTGCAGGAAAGAGGATCACTGGCTGCTTTGGAGAATAGGCAACAGGCTGCGGCTTCATGGAATTTTGATAGATGCCGTTCTTGTCGCAACTCCAACCCTGTACGTCCATGACTTTTCCGTTTTGGATGACCGAAATTGTCGCTCGAACCATGTTGTCTGACTCTTTGACCACTTTTGTAACTTTGTATTCAATTTCCTCGTTCGTTGATTGCCGAGGCTGATTCGGTGATTGCCGTACAATTTCTAGAAGATAAGTCCACGAATTACCTTCGGCGAACGGAAAGAGCGACCTCTGGTTCTGTTCACTGATCGTGACGGTTTGAGCTACAGATTTGGGAACAAGTTTCTGGTCTGGTTTTCCGCACCCTATGATGAATGGGGCGAAAACGAGTATGACTAAAAAAGGCTTCATTGTTTTTCCGTTATTTGCTAGATAGCACCAGTTTAACAGCTTCCTCTACAAGTCGTCGATCCGCAATCTGCTTTATTACCAGTTCTTGGCTGTTGAGTTTGGTTCCAATCGTTGCAGCCGCTATCGCGACTCCTTTTGAAATGACAAGTAACTGGGTTCCACCGTCTTCGGAAAATTTCCAAAGCCGATTTTTTCCCTCTGGCGTCAATCGAATTTTGAGATCATACGTTGTGACTTTTCCTTCGGTCGATTCTTGCATCGAGACGTTTTCGACCATGGACTGATTGACAAGAATCAACGAGTTCGAAG
>JAYVHY010000011.1:0-13247 GCA_043770615.1 Armatimonadota bacterium
GGTTGATTCGTTAAGTTTCGAATTCAACCGTCATAATCTGACTGTAATTCTTCTTTATTCCGCTTTCAAAGATCTCGCTTCCATTAACTGGTCGCAGGGAATATTGTTCCTCATTTGAACCATGAGAGTCAACACTAAATTCAAAATAAGTTGAAAAAGTCGAATCTTTCCCGAATTTAGCGGCGTCTTGAATCTTTTGCGGGCTAAACAATTTAGGTTCCCCGCGAGCCTAGCCGCTTCCGAATTCTCGCCTCATAAACTTTTGAGAATTCTTCCCACGTTTTTTCTTGGCTCAAGAGATTTTTGGGAGAAATCCCCATCTGGTTCAATCGTTCTTTTTCGGCATTTATGAACGCCAAAACCGATTTCCAATTGTCTCGTCGGTTTTTTTGAGGATAGTTTGCCAAAGCAATTCGATAAAACGCCGAGAAAAATGACAAGTTAATCAGCTTTCCGCGAAAGACCCCAACGCGTTTTGGCGAAAACGGAATGTCAAACCAAATCGCATCATCAACATATCGAAGCGATAGGATTGACGAACCGATCCCCTCCGAGGATTGATATGAAACGTATTCATCTTTTATGGGCACCATCGTAGAATTCGCTTCGCGAGACTTCAATTCATAACGACCCGTCGCCAATTCTGGGTCGACATAAGTGCGAAGAAAAGCCACGAATGCCTTAGGATCAGGTCTACCTGGATTAGAGGTGTCTGACAAATTCGATATCACACGCTCCCAATCTCGCTTTGCAAATGCGTCTTTAGCTTCTTCAAAGCGGGTTCTAGTGTGTTTCGCTTCGTAGCCAAAGCCACAAGTTGCGCTGATGACGAGAACGCCAATCACGAGCCAAATCCACTTAAACCCTCGGCGTTTCATTTTTTTAATCAGGGAACAGAGATCAGCACTCGGAGATCAGGAAAGAATTTTTCTTCAATCTTAGTTTCGGTTTCTCACACCTAATCTTCGTTGCCCCACAGTCACTAACAAGTCGCTTGGCGAGTCCAGTTCCCTGATCTCTGCTCTCTGTTCTCTGTTCTCCGTTCTCCGTTCTCCGTTCTCCGTTCTCCGTTCTCCGTTCTCCGTTCTCCGTTCTCTGAACTATAGATTCACAAACTTCAACCCAGTCTCGCCATACCTCTCTCCAGTTGGAGGCTTGATTTTGTTCAACTCTTCAAAATCCTGAACCGACAAAGTAATAATGTCCGCCCCGGCGTTTTCTTCCAAATACTGAAGTCTTTTAGTGCCGGGAATCGCAACCACATGTTGTCCCTGAGCAAGCACCCAAGCCAAAGCCACTTGACTCGCGCTGCAGCCATGTCGGCTGGCTACGACTTTCACATGGTCAACAATCGCCATGTTAGCCGTCAGGGCATCTTCGGCAAACCGAGGATGGTTCCGACGAGCGTCGTCGGGGGCAAAGTCATCTAACGATTCATATTTGCCGGTCAAGAATCCGCGGCCAAGTGGAGAATAGGCAACGAATGAAATCCCTAACTCGTAACAAGTCGGCACCACATCGTGGACGTAATCCTGAGTCCATAGTGACAGCTCGCTTTGAACTGCCCCTACAGGATGCACCTTATTGGCGCGACGAATCGTATCGGCGGAAGCTTCGCTCAAACCGTAATGCCTGATCTTTCCCTGGTCAATCAAGTTCTTCAGCGCACCTACTGTTTCCTCAATGGGAACGAAAGGATCAACTCGGTGTTGATAGTAAAGATCAACATACTCCACTCCCAGCCGACTCAAACTGTTATCAATGCACTGAACGATGTATTCGGGAGTTCCATCGACAATCCAAGGCGAATTCGCCTCGACCTGATCCTGGTGAGACGTAAGGGACCGATCAAATACGTTGCCAAACTTTGTGACCAGAAATACTTGATCCCGGTACTTACTGATTCGGTGGGAAATCAGTCTCTCGTTTTCGCCAGCGCCATAGAGATCAGCCGTATCCCAATGATTGACTCCCAAAGAAATCGCACGGTCCAGAACTTCCAGGTTGGCATCATCCGAACTTGGCCCGTAAGCCCAACTCATTCCCATGCAGCCGAGGCCAATCCGGCCAAAGGACTTCGATCCAATCTGATGCTGTCTCATATGAGTTGTTATACGTTAGCTTGCCGGTTGCCGTTTGCCGAACAAGAGCAGTCCGTCCTGTTCAACTTCTTTACCTTCTTTTGCTAACAGCTGAAACCTAACAGCTTCTCGGCTCAGGATTTCAGATATCCTATCTTTCGTGCGAGCACAACGCATTTTCTTTTCGCTTGCAACCTTCGTGGGTTCAGCTTTGCTGTTCCTCATCCAACCAATGGCAGCCAAAATGCTGCTCCCCATTTTTCGCAGAAATGCTTTCGAACACTTTGTCGCATTTCGAAACAGTTAATCGCCCATTCGCTCTATGGTATCCAACTTTGGCAAACGTTATCGGCGTGAAGGAGGCTTGCTCAATCCTGAATCAATTCCCTGAGATGGAATATATTGACCAAGCCCAAGTCCAAAACTACCCGATGAAGTATGAATCATCATCGTCCAGCCAACCCTTCCGTTCGTGAACTGCCCTTCGGGACCAATGCCTCCGGGGAATGCTTGTGATTTTGAGTTATTCTTGACAAAATCCTGAAATGCTTGAGGATGGTCTTTTAGGGGTCCTTTAACCCCTTCCATAAATGCTTTCAGGACTGGATTCGAAGCTTTCATGTTTTCCGACAGCCTCTTAACACTATCTTTAAGTGCTGAAATCTCTCCCCTTTCTAATTCCTTCAATTTAGTGGACAGTTCATTCAATTGTTCCCAACGGCTCATGCGTGGCGAATTTAGGGGAGTAAAAACTAAGTCACCCTCCGTAAATATCCTTGCAGAATCCTTGTTAAATACCTCATTGGATTTAGTCGGTCTAAGGGGTCCACGATACACATATCCCTCGGGGTTAAACGATTTTTTCCCTTGTCGCGCACCGTCAGATACTTCATATTCAATTTCTGGAACCACCCTGATGGTTGCCCCGACTAACTTCTCAGGGCTCACTCCTTGAAAGGCCTTCTCAACTCCCATATCGTGCATGACTCCGTTAATAAGTTGAAATCCTTTGTCCTTGTCATCTCCAATAACAATGCCAGCAGATCCAAACTTAGCCAGGCCATCGACTAAGTTCCTAAGCCCTCCTGATACTACTGGCCCGGCCGAGTCAGGACTCACTAGATAGTCAAAATACTTTCCCTGAATCCTCAAAAATCCTTTTCGAATCATCTGATCCCTGGTCACAACCTGATCTTTACTATTTCGTTGATCCTCGGTTGCTTCACCAGTTTTCCGTTCAACTACTTTTGTCGCAACCACTTTAAGCATCGCGAAGTCTCTATTTTCCGCCGGCAAGGCTATAAGTGACCCAAGTACAATGTATATCATCATAATTATAAGATTCCTTCAGATTCAACGCAAGCTTAATACGCCCTTGAACTTTTTACAAACCGAATTTTACAAACAACATCCCTGTCATCCATTTCTCAAAAACCTAACCAGAACCCCCTGAGCTCCCAACGCCACCCACCGTGACATAAGGATAAATTATTGGAATTAAATTAACCTCATCAAGGTGAACTCCGACCCTAAAAATCAATGCGCTAGAATTATTGATTGGATATTGCTTAGAACCGGCCGTTGAAGTAACGGCTCTCGTCAATTTGTAGGCATAAGCTGCTGGTACGCTTACGGCGGCTGAATATACATTGTAATCCACTACCTCTGAATAGTTAGCCCCATCCAGCGGGTATGGCCACGAGAGATGAGGACAGGCTGGATTATGTTCAGGACTCGATTGAACTGTTCCCATGAATTCATGAGAACTATTTTCGAAAGGCAACTCCCAAAGCTTAGACGGAACGACGCAAGCACCTATTGCTTCATCAATTTCCTCAGTATTTGTATGTTGCAATATCTGCGTGGTCGGCGCACCAACGGTGGTCAGCGTAGGGCAATCATCCAAAACAATTGAGCAAATAGCAATAATAGTCGAAAGTCCAAACATAATTTTCCTCTGTCGCCTCAGCTTCTATATTTCTGACTAAGACCTAATATTCATTATATCCCTAGAATCCCAATTCTACGTGAACAAAAAACCACAATACTGCTTTAAGTCATTTGCCGTTCGAGCACATGAACCTTACTTGCAAGCAAGCTATCCAGTTCCGCCTGATCCATTTGAGCCACCAACCGTGATATACGGATAAATTATCGGAATCAAGTCAACTTCATCAAGATGTGCCCCGACCCTTGTAATTATGTTACTTGAATTGTTTATTGGGAAGCTTTTTGAACCTGCTGTTACTGTCACTTGTTTTGTCAACTTGTAAGCATAGCTTGCCGGAACCGAAATTGCTGCCGAATATACTGCATAGTTAATATGTTCGAGATAATTTGCGCCTTCAAGAGGGTAGGGCCAAGGCAAGTGGGGGCAAGCCGGGTTATGCTCGGTAAGCGGGAATTCTGTTGCTGGACCCAAGTACTCTTGTGCTAGGTTGTCATACTCTGTATCCCACAGCTTTGAGGGTATCGTACAAGGACCTACAGCCGAATCAAGTTCCGTAGGTTCGGTGACCTGAGCTATTGTCGAAAATGGAGCCCCAACGGTGGCTAACGTTGGGCAGTCATCAAAAACTATCGAGTAAATTGCTATAAGTGTCGAAAATCCAAACATATGTATTCCTATCACAACTATCCGCCGTAGCGTACGGGCGATAGTTCTAAATAATATACACTAGGATTCCCGGTTTTGCGCAATTTTGTTGTGGGGCTGCCGGCAAATGAAAAGCATTGCGTGACTCTTTCGAATGATCGTGGCTGGTTCGTTTACATATCATTGATTGGCAATACGTTCGGTTGAAAATGCCTCTTCATGTTAACAAAGGTCTTTCTATTACTTTGGCAATGATCTATGACATTCCATTCTGCAGCCTTTGAATCGTGGTCTTAATTCCAAGTTTGATTTAGCTACAACAGAAGACAATAAAGTCGCTTTGAGCCAATTGATGTCGAATTGCCGTTTGCATCGGTTAGCTTAATGACCTTTCCTGAATCATCATATTGAATATGGGCAACCGACCAGTTGTCAGTTTTTAGAGATGCCGAAGGTCGAGAAATTGAAGACAGAAGAAATTGGTCCCCAATGATTTTGTACTTGTAATAGTAATAAATCTCCTCCTTCTTCGGATCAGAGCTTAGCCCGGTTACTGCTCTCAAAACCCATTTTCCTTTTAAGGCTTCCTGATTCTGCTCGTAATAGAACTTCACGTATGACTTGTCGTCTCTCACGATTGAATCCAAATAACCGTTCGGCGAGTAGTTAAGGGTCGAAACCCACTTGTTCGTCGCTCCACTAGCAACTCCAGTCAAGCGACCTTGCACGTCGTAGTAGAAATCGAGCGAGAGCTTGCGGACTAGAGTTTTGATCGTAGACAGTCGATAGTTGCCATCTTTCGCCACCTTAAAAACCCAAGTCATCGGATCCCATATATCCTCGATCGATTCCCAAGAATTGATCGTTTTGCCCGGCACACCACGTACCAGAAACGGATCACCGTTGGCATGCTCAAAATCGCCGGTGGGCCAACCATTCGCATCAAGCAACGGAATCAGGTCTGTTTTGGCACCATTGGGATAGACAAGCTTCATTCGTCGCCACCGAGTTTCGTCCTTAGGAACTTCAATCTTAATATCGAAATTCGTAATCCAGCCCGCTGGCATTCCTGGGCTGCTTTCACCCTTTAAAGCCATATCGCTCCGAAAGCATCGACTAAAAAGTGTGGTTGGTTCTTGCTGCATTAACCTGCGCAAGTCAGGATAAGCCAAATATTGGAGAGTTTGATTCCATGGTGCAACGGTAATGCCAAGCGACGGTCCGCCCAGCGGACCAGTTAGTTGTGGTATTCCGCCTTGGCCAGGAATAAAGGCAATTTGATAACTTGGACCGCAACTGATGACCTGTCTTAAAACTTCCAAATCTGGTCTGATACGATCAGTCGTGGCTGGGGTCTGAACTCCCGATATCAAAAAAACGAAACTGGATATGATCCCAAACATGTGAAAACTCTCAAACATCATGTTACAGGAATGTCACCACTTTGTCACTCTGATTCTTGTCCGTGAATTGATTGTCAGCAAAACTCCTCCAATGCCTAGCCCATCCTCTTCTTCCGTTTTTGATCGCCCTTGCTCTCGCTCTTGCTCTGATATCAGATATCCTATCTTTCGTGCGAGCACAACGCATTTTCTTTTCGCTTGCAACCTTCGTGGGTTCAGCATTGCTGTTCCTCATCCAACCAATGGCAGCCAAAATGCTGCTCCCCATTTTCGGCGGTTCCCCGGCTGTATGGACCGCCGCGATGCTCTTTTTCCAGGTGGCGCTCCTTGGTGGGTACGCCTTTGCCCATTTCTCAAATCTATACGTTGGTCCGGCGAAGCAACGATACATCCAACTTGGGTTACTTGTCTTGGCGCTCCTAACCCTTCCGGTCACCACCCACAGTTCACTATTCAAATCCTTCGAGGCTAGAGCAACCGAGACCTCTCAACCTGCGCTTTTAGTCTTCGCTCTGCTACTCATGACCGTCGGAGCTGGATACTTTATTGTTTCCAGTGGTTCACCGGTGCTTCAACGTTGGTTCGCAACAACCAAAGACCCCAACGCCAAGGACCCTTACTTTCTTTATGCATTAAGCAATGTCGGATCAATGGTCGGATTATTCGCCTATCCGTTCTTGATTGAGCCACGATTTGGGCTAACTGAACAGGCAGTTTTGTGGCGAAATGGCTTTCTTGTTCTTCTCGCCTTGTTTGCCATATGTTCCTTTTTTACAAAGAACACCCACCAAGAAGTCTCTGAAGTCAACCCGGAGCCACCCAAACCTATTTCTTGGAATCAACGATCACGGTGGATATTCTATGCCGCTGTTCCAAGTTCCCTTCTGCTTGGTGCAACAAGCTACATATCCAGCAATATCGCCCCGGTTCCACTGATCTGGATTGTTCCCCTCGCTATTTACCTACTTTCGTTCACGTTTGCGTTTGCTAGCAAGCCCATCCTGAACTCAACTCAGCTCGCACGTGCTCTTCCACTCTTAGTAGTTCCCCTTGTTTTTACTCAATGCATCGAAGCCACCGAGCCCCTAGTCTTGCTCGCTTCGTTCCACGTTATCATCCTTTTGGTCGCCGGTTGGATGTGTCACTCCCGCCTCGCCGAGCAGCGACCTCCTTCCGCTCAGTTAACCGAATTCTATCTCTGGCTCTCGGTTGGTGGAGCAATTGGTGGACTATTCAACTCTCTCATTGCTCCCCAAATCTTTGCGACCTACGCCGAGTATCCCCTGGCGATTGTTCTTGCTTGCCTTGTCCGCCCCCAGCCAAAGGCGCTACCAAAAGATACTGCCTGGTTCATCTCCATTGCCGCAATATCCCTGATCGCCATGGTTGTGATCAAAAGTGCTTTACCTGCCGGACAGTTACGGGCTGGGCTGGCAATCGGCATTCCGTTGGCCGCGGTTTTTGCCGCGATGGATCGCGTGCGGGTCTTTGCTGCCGGGTTAGCATTAATTTTTATCAGCGTCAATTTCTTCCAGATCGCCGCACCAGGTCAAGTCCTCATTACTCGCCGCTCATTCTTTGGCGTCCACCGGGTGCTCCAAAGCAAGGAATACCGCTCGCTCGTTCACGGAAACACCACCCATGGTCGGCAATCATCCGATCCCAAGCTCAGCACTTTGCCTTTGACTTATTACTACCCCACCGGACCAATCGGACAAATTTTCACGAAAGCACCACTGATGGATCGCGTTCAAAAAGTTGGCCTAGTTGGACTTGGAGTCGGCTCTCTGGCAGCTTACGGCAAGCCCGGACAGGACTTCACGTACTTTGAAATTGACCCCGAAGTTCTTTTCCTCGCCCGAGACTCTGGCTACTTCACCTTCCTAAAAGAAGCAAAAGCAAACATGCGATATGTGTTGGGTGACGCTCGTCTCACTCTTGCCAAGGAGCCAGACCATTCTTATGACTTGATCGTTCTAGACGCATTCAGCAGCGACGCAATCCCAACTCACTTGCTAACCCTGGAAGCTATCCAGATGTACGAGCGCAAACTGGCTCCAGGCGGAATCATTGCGATGCATATTTCAAACCGGTACCTTGAGCTTGCTCCGGTCGTTGCCCTCACTTGCCGAAGGGCAAATCTATGGGCTTTTAACCAACAGGATGCTCCAGCCATGGGCACCGATGAAGAAAAGCAAGGCAAAACTCAGTCAAATTGGTTGGTTATTCTCCGGGATCCGGGTGAACGTGACAACCTCTGGAAGCCGATGTATTGGAACGACATTGATATCGGCCCGAGAATCAAAGCCTGGACCGACGAATATGTCAACGTCCTTGGCGCTTATCATCCCGAAGAATAAGCTGATGTCTTAGTTTCATACAGGAATCGAATGGAACTTGGCCGCTCGGCGTGAAATGAAGTGAGGCAAATGATGATCACAACACTAATTCTCACAACACTTATGGCAGACGGATCGATTCCGGCACCAACAACAATCCAGGCTGGTCGACCATATCTATTGGTTAAGCAACTTCATGCAATCGATAACCTTGACAAAGGAGACGCTCTTGGCAAGAACCGAGCTGACTTTTTCGCCATCGTCATCGTGAACGGTGTGACGTACAAGACCGAAATTATGGCTAAGGACAAGGGCGAGCCAAATTGGATCATTCCCATGGATCGAACCACGCGTTACAGCAAAGTTCACTTCACCCTCATGGACCAGGATGGCGGGCTCGAGGGCGCAGACGACCACGTGGACATCAACCGTCGAGCAGGACATAAAGACCTTTTGTTCACTTTTGACCGAACAACGGGCCGGATAACAGGCAACGTGACCGGAAACATGAACAAAAGCATCCATTCAATCGGCAAAGGCGACAATGACAAGGGCGAAATCACCTTTGTCATTACCAAAAAGTAAAAACGGAAATTTAACCTAATAGTCGCTTCAAAGTCGGCGCCAATCCTTCCGCCCAAATCTTGTATCCATCAAGATTTGGGTGGAGATAGTCGGGCATGATATTTGGCCTCAAAACCCCAAACTCGTCCAAGAACTTATCGTTAATATCCAGGAAGATTGCTCCCTTTTGCTTTGCCAATGGCTCTAGCAATCGATTGGTGTCCTCCACTTTCCGTCTTGCCCAGTTGTCCGGGTTCGGACTTCGAGGAAATATCGCGTGAAGCACGACTTTTGCTTGTCCCTGGTGAACTCGTAGCCAATCAAGGATGCTAGAAACACCTTCGGTAATCTGCTGAGGCGAATTTCCGCCCATGTTGTTCGTTCCAATCATGATAACCATGACTCTTGGCTTGACACCATCTAGCTCGCCATTCTGTAGTCGCCAAAGCACGTGTTGAGTCCGGTCGCCACTAAAACCTAGGTTAATTGGATTGTATTTTGCAAACGTCTTGGTCCAATGCTCATTGGCGGTTCGTTCTCCTGGACCACCACCCCAGCCGTGAGTGATTGAGTCTCCGATGAAAGCCAAATCTCCGCTACCTTTCTTCGCTTGCTCAACTTCTGCCTTGTGCCGATTCTGCCACCATTCGTCAGGTCGAGGAACAGGGATGATCGCATCGTTTGATGCCTGTACAGCGACGAAGAGAGCGAGAGATGAAAGCATGAAAGGGTTTTACCCAATATTCGATACCCATCCGGCTTGTATTCAGTCTTCGAATTTCCCATGAGATGGAGTTAATCATACTAATTGTATGTGTTCTTTTCGTGGATCGATTTTCGTAGTTTTGTCTTGGATCGCTTGCTGCTTTTGCTACGGACAGTCAGCAGAAGAAGTTTACAAGAAATCACTTCCATCAATTGTGAGCATAAAGGCAATAACCAAGGATGGGTCTGTTTCAATTGGGACTGCCTTTTTGGCGTTCAAGGACGGATGTGCGGTTACGGCTTTACATGTAATAGATGGCGCAATAGCTGTCACCGCGAAATTTTCAGACGGTCTCGAGTTTGAATGTACTGGCATCATTGATTCTGACAAAGCGCGTGACCTAGCGTTGATTAAGATTCGTTCCGCAGACCGCCCATTCTTGACTTTTGAAAGTACCGATCAACCAGTTGGCTCTCGACTGTTTACAATTGGCTGTCCTAGAGGACTCGAGTTTTCGATCACAGAGGGAATTCTGAGCCAGATACGCATTTCAAATAATGTAAAAGTCCTCCAATATACGGCCGAGACAAATCCCGGAAGTAGCGGCGGACCAGTTCTGACAACCGATTCAAAGGTCATCGGAATCGTTTCTTACAAGCTCAGGGATTCAGTTGGCTTAAATTTTGCTATTTCATCGACCCACGCCAAGGGCTTAGATAGCAGTCTGCCAACTAGAACGTGGGACGCAATAAACACGCATTCGACACAAGAACAAAAAATTCCGGAGAAAACAACTCCTTTAATGGATGCATTGATTAAAGGATTTCATGACTTAAAGCAATTCTCCGTGTCGCTGCAAACAAGCACGGAGCTAGTGGCTGGTGACACAGTACAGCATCCATCTTCCTCGTTTTTAACGACAATTAGCGATCTTAATTACGATGTTGATTTGATTCAGAGATTGAAAGGAACCCCAAATGAGGTCTTTTTGGCTGAGCAGTTCATGCTTCTGGTTAAGAATTGTTTCAGATGTGCAGAAATCTTGCGCAAATATGAAAATGCGCGAAGAAACAAGGAACTAGGTATAGAAATTGCAAACGCTTTCTTAGTAGCATATTCATCCGTTAGGCTGGAACCTGGAATCATTGAGAAATCTGCACCTGGGATACTTGACTCGCTGAAGACGACTTTGGGTCCAGAAATAGCCCTCAAACTCCTCGCTTCTCAACAGCAAAAAGGATGGATTCCAGAACAACATGATCAAATCGTGAGAAAACGGTTTAGCAGTGGCTTTGCATTGTTATCGCGCCTCGCCTATGATATTGATGAGACTGGCTATGTTTTGGGAATCATGAATTCGGACTCCAACCCCAAAATGCTCCAATTCGTTCAGCGGGACACGGCGGCCTATGCACTTGGATTTCGAGATGCAGACATCGTCGATTCTGTCGACGGGCAAAAGTGCGCTACAATCGCAGAAATGAAAGCCCGTTTATTGAGCGACTGGAACCAAGAGCACACTGTTCAATTGACTCGAAAGTCGAGAACCTTCACTCTCAAAATAGTTGTCAATAAAGTACTGAAGACTCCTAACTAAAGAAATTGGCTGTAGCCATAAAAACTCCCCTTCTCCCTTGAAGACAAGGGAGAAGGGGAACAAGATTACTTCGCCACAGAGTTGAAGCCGTCGAGGAAGTTCTCGCCCATCAGCTTCTTGACGATCCCAACTTGGTTGACCGCGTACTTTCTCGCCCGAGGAGCAATAAACCTGCAGTCAATCTTCTCATAGTCAAACTTGGTTCCGGTAGGAGTCCATGTCGCCAAAGAGGTCCTCAGCCAGTCAGTATCATTTCGCTCAGGAGTATCCATCTTGAAGTGGGCTCCCCGGCTCTCGTCTCGCTGAATCGCACCGTCAACAATCGCCTTCGACTGCTCGATCATGTTCACCACTGCGCGAGTAAACGGAACCGCCTGGTTAGCCCAACCACTATCATCAATCAGTCCACATTGCTTGATCCGAATGGTTAGTTCATCCAACTTAACCCGGGCAGTTTCAAGATCCTTCTGAACGCGCCAAATTCCACAGTTGTTCCACATGGTTTCGCCAAGCTCCTGGTGAACCTTATATGGATTTTCTGTTCCATTGCTCTTTTGCAAATCATCGTATTCAGCTTGCTTCTCGGCTTTCGCTTCTGCCAATACCGCACTCGAAAGACCTTCCGCCGAAACATCGCCTTTATCAAGGTAAGCCATGATACTTTGAGCCGAGATTTCACCGGCGACCAAGCACGCGAGCAGGGCATTGGCACCAAGTCGATTTGCACCGTGGTACTGATACTCGCACTCGCCCGCCGCATAAAGACCAGGAATATTGGTCATTTGGTTGCGAGGGCTTTCGGCATCCCAAGTATTGTCACCGTTGGTTTCGTAATCAACCCAGAGTCCGCCCATCGTATAGTGAACCGCTGGATAAATCCGCATCGGAGTCGTAATCGGATCCTCACGCATAAACTTCTCGTAAATCTCGAGAACTCCTTCGAGTTTGTCGTTGATCTGCTCCCTAGTGTACGGTCCACCTCGGTCGTGATGAAGCTGGGTGATGTCGAGGTACGCCTGTTGCCGCCCCTGAACGCCCTTGCCCATTCGGCACACACAGTAGATGATAAAGCTGACAATGTCTCGACTAAGCAAGTTGCCGTACTTAGAGTCCATCTCTTCGCAGACATACCATCGCTCTGGTTCAGGAATATCAACTGGCTTTCTGGCATCCATCGGATCTCGAGGAACCCAAACTCGTCCGCCTTCCCCGCGAACAGATTCAGAAATAAGTCGGCACTTATCTTCACCCGGAATTGCGGTTGGGTGAATCTGAACCATTTCCGGATTTCCATAAGTCGCTCCTTGTTGGTAACAAATGGAAACCGCCGCGCCTGTATTGATAATCGAATTAGTCGACTTGCCAAAAATGAGTCCATTTCCGCCCGTCGCCATTACGACCGCATCGGCGGCAAATGACTCGATCGCCATGCTCCGCAGGTTCTGAGCCGTAATGCCTCGGCAGCGACCTTCGGAGTCCTTAACTATTCCTAAAAATTCGTATCCCTCGTACTTCTCCACCAGGTTATCGGCTTCCCATCGGCGAACTTGTTCATCCAACGCATAAAGCAACTGCTGACCAGTTGTAGCTCCTGCGTAGGCGGTTCGATGCTTAAGGGTTCCCCCAAATCTTCGGAATGACAGCAGTCCCTCGTTGGTTCGATTAAATGGGACACCCATTCGATCCAATAGGTAAATGATCGCCGGAGCGCGCTCGGCCATTCGCATGACTGGCGGTTGATGGTTTAAAAAGTCGCCACCAGTAATCGTGTCTTCAAAGTGAAGGTAAGGGGAGTCGCCTTCGCCCCGGAGGTTTACTGCTCCATTGATACCGCCTTGGGCGCACACTGAGTGTGAACGCTTTACGGGAACAATGCTAAAAATCTTAACCTTGTTTCCCGCTTCTGCCAGCTTCATTGCTGCCATTAGTCCGGCTAACCCGCCGCCTACCACGACGACTGT
>JAYVHY010000012.1:0-5639 GCA_043770615.1 Armatimonadota bacterium
GGCAAATTCCCAATCGTTCCCAAAAAGCCAAGCCACAGCATGCTGGTTGCTCGAATCAACAGCAAAACCAGCCCAATGCCGCCCAAGGAGAGCACAAAAGTCCTCAACAAGGCCGAGATTGCTCTCATCACCCGATGGATATCCGAGGGAGCCCAATACAGCAAACTTTGGTCATTCGAACCATTACCATTAACGGTTGCCGTACCAAAAGTAACCGGAGATTGGGCAAAGGACGATCTCGATAAATTCGTCATGGCTCGACTCGCGAAAGCGAATCTCTCACCAAGCCAGCCCGCATCGAAACTCAGGTGGCTCCGCCGAGTCTCATTTGATCTAACTGGTTTGCCGCCAACCGAATCCGACGTTTCAACTTTTGAAAGTGACACCAAGTCCGGGGCGTATGAGCGCGTCGTCGACCGCTTGCTAGCCAGCCCACACTTTGGCGAAAGAGTTGCGGTTGACTGGCTTGACGCCGCCCGGTATTCCGACAGCTACGGCTACCAATCAGATTTGCTCATGCCAACCTGGCCCTATCGTGACTGGGTAGTAAATGCATTCAATCGTAACCTCCCCTACAACCAATTCTTGACCGAACAGATTGCTGGCGACCTCTTACCGGAGGCCACAAGAGATCAACGACTTGCCACCGCATTCAATCGCCTCCACCGCCAATCAAACGAGGGCGGTTCCATTGCCGAAGAATTCAAAACGACCTATGCTTCAGATAGGGTCGAGACATTCGGAACGTCCGTACTTGGACTCACCGTCGGTTGCGCAAAATGCCACGACCATAAGTTCGATCCAATCTCGCAAAAGGACTACTACCAACTGTTTGCATACTTCAACAACATCAGAGAGTACGGTCTGCTCCTAAGTACCGAAATCGTTCCAACTCCATCCCTTCTGCTACCAAACCCCGATCAAGAAACCCAGCTCACAAAGCTCAAACTGGCCGATGCAACTGCGAAGAGCAACCTTGCCACAGCGATGGCTGCCGCAACCCAAAACTACGCAAAATGGCTCGCAATGAAGCCGGAAAAAGCGGAAATCCCTGGTCTAATCGGCAAATTTTCGTTCGAAAATTTTCAAAACGGAAAATTTCCCAATAAACTCGGCGGAGAAGCATTTGCAACCAAATTTGCAACCGTTGACCTGGTTCCCGGGCACAAAGGTCTCGCGGCACTGCTTGACGGCGATAACGGAATCGTCGTCACCGGACTCCCTGGCAAAGAACGAAATGACTCGTTCACCTGGTCCTACTGGATAAATGATCCCCGGGCAACGAAGGCACCAATTGTCATCCAGCACCGATCTGGAGGAACCGATGTTGGCTTCTGCGGGTTCGACCTCGTTTCCGAAAACGGATACTTGACCGCCCGAGTCATGCGCCATTGGCCCGGCAACGCAATTGGAATTCGTACGGCTAAGCCAATCGCCGCCAATCAATGGACCCACATCGCTTGGTCATGGGACGGAAGCGGAACGGCAAAGGGCTTAAAGCTCTTCGTTAATGGTCAGCCAGCCCAAACAACCGTGATCGTCGACCAGCTTTGGAAGAGAATCGATGCCTATGGTGATCTCCAAAGCAGTGGCGGCTGGGCTTTCGGTCTGCGGTTCCGCGACTTGGGCTTTAAGGGCGGAAAGCTCGATGACCTCAACTTCGCCAATCGCTCACTCAGCGATCTTGAAGTCGCCCAACTTTACGATGATCACTCCTTGGATGACGCCCTCAAAACTCCGAACGATTCCCTCAAGGATTACTATATCTCTGCCATCGACCCGGGTGTCAAAGCGGCTCAAGCCACGGTCCAAAAAGCCCAATCAAATCTCTTCCATTTCGAGGACGGAATCTATGAAATCTCTGTCATGGAGGAGGCAAACCCGCCCATCCCTGCTTACATACTTGCTCGAGGTGCCTACGACGCTCCAAAAACCGACAAGAATCGAGTCGATCGTGCTGTGCCGAAAGCCCTGCCCGCAATGGCTCAAACCGGTTCGAATAATCGCTTAGCGCTAGCAAAGTGGGCAACTCAACCAAACCACCCCTTGACGTCCCGAGTCGCAGTCAATCGGGTTTGGCAAATGCTATTCGGCACCGGCCTAGTCGAAACGAGCGAAAACTTTGGCGTACAAGGTTCCCGACCAACTCATCCCGAACTTCTCGATTTCCTTTCTCGACGGTTTATCACGTCAGGTTGGAACATAAAAGGACTCGTGCGAAGCATTGTTCTCAGCTCGACCTACCGTCAAGATTCTGTTCGAACCGCAAAGTCGATGAAACTCGACCCGGACAATCGGCTACTCTCCCGTGGTCCAAGTGTCCGACTGCCCGCAGAAATGGTTCGAGATACCGTTCTCGCTGCATCTGGCCTTTTGAATGACAAGCAAGGCGGACCACCAGTTAACCCTTACCAGCCTGCCGGACTTTGGCAAGAGTTCAACACCATGAGCCCCGGATTTGTTCAGAGCAAAGGCGCCGATCTCTACCGTCGAAGCATTTACTCAACCTGGAAACGAACAACCCCGGTTCCAAGTATGATGACATTTGATGCCACGTCTCGCGAAGCCTGCACCATTCGCCGACCTTCGACAAACACTCCGTTACAAGCGCTCGTTCTCTTGAACGACGTTCAGTTCGTTGAGGCCGCTCGCGCGCTTGCCGAACTCGTTCTCAAGCAGAACGCTTCCGATTCTGATCGAATCAAATCTGCATTTCGAAGGTTGGCATCAAGAGATCCCGATTCCAGGGAACTCGCGATCCTTACTCAAGTCTTAACCGAACAACGAGCGCAATTCACCAAGACCCCCGAAGAAGCCAAGAAACTGGCGAAGGTTGGTGAGTCCAAAGCCGATAGTGCCCTCAACCCCATCGATGTTGCCGCCTTCACCATGACCGTCCAAACCGTCATCAACTCCGACTCCGTTATTTGGAAGAGGTAACTTCAAAGCAGCTTGAGGAACGCCTCGACCGATATTCCAGCATCTTGCAGTATCTGCTGCAGAGTGCCAATTCGAACTTCACGGTGATCCGGAACCACAACCCTAGCCATTGGGTCTTGACGATAGAGAATCATATGGCTACCACTCTGCCTCGCCAACACAAATCCGCTCTTTTCCAGAGCCTTCCGAACCTGTTGTCCACTCAATCCGCGAGGAAGCCTGGACATTACGCGCTTGCTTGCAATTCTATTTGCGCCGTGCCAGCTTCCGAAGGAACCGGCTCACCCATTGCCTTACAATCTTCAACATACAACTCGGCTGCTTCTTTGATGTTCGCCATTGCCTCGTCCCACGTGTCACCTTGGCTCACACAGCCAGGCAAGATGGGGACCTTAGCAACGTAGCCTCCGTCTTCCTCTCTCAAAAGCACAACCGTATATTTCATATATCTATTCTACAACGAGTTCATCGCAGTAGAATGAGCAAGGATGAACTCCTACGATCCAGACCACCCAATCAGCCAAGTCCTCGGGCTGACCCGCCGCGAATTCTTTGGCAACACTGCAAAGGGGCTCGGATCAATGGCGCTGGCTTCCCTTCTCCCAACTTGGGCGTTCGGCGAATCGAACGGTCAAGTAAGCGTTGGAAAATACCATCATCCACCAAAAGCCAAGCGAATCATTTATCTGTTCCAAGCTGGCGGACCCGCCCAGCAGGACCTTTTTGATTACAAGCCAATGCTCAACAAGCTTCACGGCGAAGCCCTCCCCGAAAGTGTTCGTCGTGGGCAGCGCCTTACTGTCATGAGCGCAAACCAAGGCGTCATCCAACTTGCCGGTTCTCCGTTCAAATTCGCTCAACATGGTCAAAGCGGAGCGTGGATGAGCGAAGCACTTCCTCATCTCTCCACCGTCTCCGATGAAATCTGCTTCATCAAGTCGATGTTCACCGAAGCCATCAACCACGACCCCGCCATAACCTTCTTCCAAACCGGAAGCCAAATCGCCGGACGTCCGTCATTCGGCTCATGGCTCTCCTACGGTCTCGGTTCGATGAACCAAGACCTACCGGCTTTTGTAGTACTCGCCAGCGTCGGCAAAGGCGACCAACCGCTCTACGCCCGATTGTGGGGCAGCGGCTTTCTCGATTCACGCTACCAAGGCGTCCGATTTGGTGCAGGCAAAGAGCCCGTGCTTTACCTATCCAACCCCGACGGCGTCTGCGGCTCCGGTCGCCGAGCCATGCTTGACCGACTCAGCGAACTCAATCGGCACCAATACGAAAAAGAACTCGATCCCGAAATCGAAAGCCGAGTTGCCCAATACGAAATGGCATACCGAATGCAGACCAGCGTTCCCGACGTCATGGACATCAGCAAAGAGCCGAACGAAACCTTCGAGCTCTACGGTCCAAATTCTCGAAAGCCCGGAACCTTTGCCGCCAACTGTCTGCTCGCTCGCCGGCTCGCCCAAAAAGGCGTTCGCTTTATTCAACTCTATCACCAAGGTTGGGATCAACACGGTGACATCAAAGGCGGCATCGGCAACCAATGCAAAGATACCGACCAGCCAACGACTGCCCTCATTAAAGACCTCAAGCGCCTCGGAATGTTAGAAGACACCCTGATAGTGTGGGGTGGCGAGTTTGGTCGAACCAGCTACTCGCAAGGCTCGAACGATCCGAACAACTTCGGTCGCGACCACCATCCGCGATGCTTCACCGTGTTCCTAGCGGGTGGCGGTTGCAACGCCGGAACCACTTATGGTCGTACGGACGATTATGGCTATAACATCGCCGATGCAAACGGAAATCCTCTCCAGCCAACCAAGGAACACTTCACCGAAGGCGCAGTTCACGTTCACGACCTCCAAGCAACGATCTTGTGGCTCATGGGCGTAGATCATCGAAAATTGACAATTCCTCTCCAAGGAAGAGATTTCCGATTGACTGACGTACACGGTCATGTTGTTCAGAAACTAATGAAAAGCTGACCTTACCTTTACAAGACAGCTGATATTCCTACGGCATAGCTTGTGCCGTAGGAATACTATTTAGTTTGGTCCTATTGCATAGAGCCGGATTGAACCGTTGCTCCACCCGCATCAACAACCGTGACGACATCGCCAACTCGGATGTTAGGGCGAGACAAAGTAGTGAATCGTTGATCAACACTAAACGCACCAAACGCATTGGTTGAGACCGTGATCGACGAATTCGTACCGATAGTCACCGTGTAGCTCGAATTAGGTCGAAGTCGCTCACTTTCAGCTGAGAGTTCAGCTTGGTGCTCGTTTCCAATATCTTTGACTTTCCAAGTCACTTTTCCTTTACCTACCCCGATGAGATTGGCCCGTAATACGGTTCCACCAGCAGCAAATGCAAGCCCGACGATTGCCAAAACGGCGATTGAACTCATGTTCTTAAGTTTCATTTTTTCTCCTTGATGACCGGTGAAAGCCGGTCATAACAACTAGAGTCCCCCTTTCCAAGCGAAAATACAGAAAACGAGATTTCTTCAGAAAAGACTGTCCAACCACTATCTCAGGCAGGGTTATCTTGTGTAGCACTGTCTTGCGACGTCGGACGTATTCCGCCGAGGGAGAGCTAACATAACAAGCAGTAGAGCAACCTTACCGACCCGCTGAATAAGGCACTACCAAATCCCCTCCAGAAGGAGGGGTGGCGTTCCGCAAGTTCAA
>JAYVHY010000013.1:0-13244 GCA_043770615.1 Armatimonadota bacterium
CCATCCCAAAATTGCCCACCGATAAAATCCTGTATCGTTGTATCAAATTTGAATTCAGGCGAAAACGCCATGTACATCGCCGTGTTAGATTGTCGAGAACCAAAAATGCCCGTTAGAGCACCTTCCGATGTGATTCCAGCCCGTGGGTCTGTAAACGAGCGATTGGCACTGTGGCAAGTTCCGCAAGACTGCCCCGCTGGATTCGAAAGACTCGTGTCAAAAAACAGGTCTCGTCCGAGGCTAGCCTTCGTGACCGAATCAGAAGTTGCGCCGCCGCATCCTGATGAAAATATTCCGATTAGAAAAATACCAATCCCGCCGACAACGAACCAAGCCTTCACGGTTTTAAGATACCTTGGTCCTTGCTCGTCACTCAAAAAAACGAAGGCGATGGCTTGTGCCATGGTAACCTTTTGTCAATGCGAGTTGGAGTCATTGCCATTCAAGGCGATTTTGACAAACACCGAGAAGCCCTTCTAGGAACAAACACAGAAGGGCTGGAAGTCATCGATGTTCGCACCCCGGACCAGCTTGCTACCGTCGATCGCGCCATATTGCCCGGAGGCGAGAGTACGACGGTCGGACTGCTTATGGAGCGTTACGGCCTCGGCACTGCTCTCAAACAAGCGGGAAGAGCCGGAATGCCCTTATGGGGAACTTGCATGGGCATGATCATGCTGGCGAAAGAAATCGAGGATCGACAACAATATACGCTTGATCTCCTTGACATCACCGTCAAAAGAAATGCGTTTGGGGCTCAGATCCACAGTTTTGAGGACGAAGTATCGGTGGTTGGATTGAGTGAGCCAGTTATGGGTGTATTCATCCGCGCCCCAATAGTTACAAGGGTAGGTTCTTCAACTGAAATCTTAGCCAAATACGAGGGAAAAATTGTTGCGGTAAAACAAGGCAAGATTATCGGAACCAGCTTTCACCCCGAACTCACATCGGAAATCCGAATGCACCAGTGGTTCTTGACCCTTTAGGTATAAAAGGGCCCCGGCCGTGGGGGGATTAAGGCGCGGGGCTTAGGGGGAGAGATAAAGCCAACTTTCGAAGGCTTCTACTTATTCATTGCTTTCAGTTATGGTGTAAATCTTTCGATCTACGTTAAATAAGACTCCAGGTATTGCCGAAGGTTCCGAGATTGATAGACCAATTTTAAATCATTCTCAATTTTCTTCATTTCAATCAGTTCGAATGAGGGTGAATTGGTCAAATCCGACAACCCGAAAGGTCCCACCCATGACTTCCCTTCGCCGAAAACCTTGGGAGCAATGTAGAGGACGACCTGATCAACCAGGTCAGCGTTAAAGAAGTGCGCGGTTGTCGTTGGTCCGCCTTCGATCAAAACTCCAGTTCGACCACGCTCCCATAGGCGTTGTAGCACCTCTGCTGGGCTACCTATGCCGCTTTGATTTGTCAAATGCAATGTTGGAGCAGATTCATCAAAAACCGGTAGATTCGAATCTAGACAACCCTTTGGATCAAGTACTACTCTCAGGGGCTGATTAATGACATCAATGCCTCGGACGTTGAGCCTTGCCTGATCGACTTCTGCAGTAACTCTGCCAACGAGTACACAACCCATTTCGGCCCTCAACTTCATGGCGTCCAGCCGAGATTCCTCACAGGTGATCCATTTGCTTTTCCCGTTCGGCAAGGCTATCTTTCCGTCCAAAGTCATCCCGGCTTTAACCGTTACGAGGGGCCGCTGGTGAGCAATAGCAAAGAGAAACTGATGATTAACTTCGGCGGCCTGCAAGGAACATACGCTGGTCGAAACCTCAATTCCACGCTGTTGAAGGAATGCTGCTCCTCCTTCCGCGATCGGATTCTGGTCGGTGGTCCCAATAAACACGTTCTTGATACCGGCTTCAACCAGAGCGAGGGAGCAAGGTGGAGTCCTACCAACATGATTACAAGGTTCAAGGGTTACATACGCTGTCGCCTCATGAGCTTTGGGTCCCGACTCTCGTAAGGCAATCACCTCGGCATGAGAACCTCCGTCGTGATTGCAATATCCTCGACCTACAATAGCATCATGTTTGACAATGACACATCCTACTCGAGGATTTGGAGCCGGAAATCCGCAACTAGAAAGCCTGATTGCCTCAAGCATGAAGTGGTCATGCTTGGACATCGTTCTTCTTCCGCAGGTCTTTTTGAGTTCCTTCCACCAATTCTTTGAGCATCCCTTCTCGAGCTTCCTGATACTCCAAGCGAGCTTGTCGAACAATCAAAATTGCGCCGATTCCGGACAATACAAAAGTAACCGCCGAGACACCAACAATTATAGCGCCCTTGAGAAGAAAGTCAATTTGGGCTCTCTTTGGTGCAGTCTTTGGCGGGCGACTGCCAATAATCCATGGCCAACCCAACGCGACAGTTACTCCGACGACAATAAAAAAAGTCGTCAAGAATTTGAGGGGAATCCGTCTAAGATTGATTTCACACCCTCCTCAATCGTCGGTGCCCTTAACAAATAGCTCCCAACTACAAAGACGTTCGCTCCAGCTTCGATCAAGGATGGAAGAGTCTTTGGATCAACCCCGCCATCTACCTGGATATCCAAGTCCGGCCTCATTTGACGCACCTTTCGGATTTTTTCAAGAGTCGCCGGAATCAGGCTCTGCCCACCCCAACCTGGATTAATCGTCATCACAAGTGCCAGATCAATATCACTGATCACGGTTTCGAGCACCTCAACTGGAGTGCTCGGATTAATGGCAATGCCTGCCTCAACCCCTTTGGACTTTAGCTCTTGAACAAGACGATGAGAATGAGCGGTTGCTTCCGCATGAAAGATGATTCTCATGCATCCTGCCTTAATAAAAGCATCGAAATGACGGTCTGGCGTGATCGTCATCAAATGTGCCTCCATTGGAGCCTCCGTATGATTTCTAAGGTTCATTGCCAAAACATCGCCGAAAGTTATTGGCGGAACGAACTGTCCGTCCATGACATCAAGATGGATAATATGAGCACCTGCTTCAACCATCATTGGAACTTGCGTAGACAAAGTTGTAAGATCAAACGAAAGGATTGACGGGGCAAGGACGTATTTCAATTCTTAGATTTTACTCCCGGCATAACTTCAATCGTGTCTTTTAGCTCACCGTCGAAGTAGACATAGAATTTCGCGGACTTACCGTGACCAACTTGCTTAATCGAAATCGTATCGCCAGGATCATAATCGTCTTCCTTCAGCATTCGCTTTCCATTGTCGTCTTCAATATCTACCTTGACTGAGACTCTCCACTTAACGCCTTTGATCTTGTAGTCCAATTGAAAACTGTGAGCGGGATTTGTCGAATCGCCTTCACTTTCGCCAGGCAAACTGCCTTGCGGAGCATCGGAAGGCGCAGCAATCCAAATTTGAATTTTGCTGGTTCTGGAGACTTTGTCGTTAGCTGCTGGCAATTGTTTAATGATTGTTCCGGCGGCATTTTCATAATCAGTAAGTCTCGACGGCTTACCGTCCAAACTCAGATTTTCGGATTCAAGTGCGGACTTTGCTTCATCCGCGGTCATACCTTGTAGATCGGGAACTTTGACTAATTTTGTCCCCGCACTTTCATATACGGAAATAACTCCGCCTTCCCGAATGGTCTCGCCAGCGCTTGGATTTGTTCTAAGAATTTTTCCAATCTCAATTCTTTCGTTTGGCTCCTTACCTGCCACACGAACAGTCAGCTTCATCTGTCTCACCGTCTCCATCGCACTCTTGGTAAAGACACCTTTCAGATTTGGCACTTTGACTTCCCGTGGTTTTTGCGCTAAATACATTACTGCACAAACAATTAATCCCACGAGAGTAAGAACAAAGATCCCCAACAGTCCGAGCACCCATGACGGGACATCGCGTTCTTGGCGCTTTCGCTTGCGGTCAGCCAGGACCTCATCCCGGCTGGGTCTTTCAGATTTTGAACTCCTCCTTTGAGGAACTCGTATAGGTTGAGCTGGTTCCACAACAACTTCCTTGCCTTTTTCAGGTGGCTTACCCAATGGAACTCTACCAAACCTTAGTTGATCATTGATTGCTCGTAATTCAGTCAATAGCTCCTGAGCCGACTGATACCTTTTGGACGGATCCTTCAATAGGAGCTTTTGGACGACTTGCTCGACGGCTACCGGAACGGAGGCATTTATTCCTCGTAAGCTTGGAACTGGACTCGTTAGATGCCTTGTTGTAGTTGCAGAGGGTGTCTCGCCAAGGTGAGGGACTTTGCCGGTCAATAACTCGAACAAGACAATCCCTACACTGTATAGGTCCGAGGTAGCACTTGGTTTCTGCCCTGTACAAACTTCGGGAGCCAGATAAGGTGCCATTTGGGCTAAAACCGCAAAGCCAGCGGTACGACTTGATGAATAAGCCTTCCAAACACCGGCAAGCTGTAGCTTCGCACTACCATCGTGCATTGCGATAATGTTATGCGGTCCCACATCTCCATGAGCAATGCCGCTTCGATGAATTGCGTCCAGAGCTTCTGTTACGCCTTCTATTGTTGCCAAGGACACTGGCACCGTGAAGGGAGCAAATCGCTTTATCCTTTCCGTCAGTAGCGAGCCCTTTGGCAATTCCGACAGCAGATAGTGCTGACCAGAATCCTCAATAACTTCGTATCCAGATTCTACGTTTGGGTGACTAATCCGGATCACTGGGAGCAAGTCAACTAGGGATACGATAAATTCTGGCTCGCTGTTGAACGGCATCTTTATTTGCCGAATCCCAATGTTCTTGCCACTCAACCGATCGCGCGCCGAAAACATAGCAAAGACCGGACCGTCAGATATTTGTGATCCAATCTCGTATTTAACCGCAAGCGTCTGGCCTAGCATGAATCGCTTTCCTCAGTTTCGGCTCTCAATGCAGCAAAGACAACGACTCCAACCAGAAGAACAAGTGATATTATCTTGACTCCAAGTTGGTCCACCTGGTTCGCATACTCGGTCCATCGAGACTGGGCGCTTGCCGTCATATATGCTAGATTACAGGCAACCAAAATTGCCACAAATGTGAAGACAAATATGACCCTAGCTTTTTGCAAATTCACGCAGCACTTCCTTAACTAATTCTACGTCAATGTCTGAAATCAAAGAACATTGGCCCGGCCTTTCTATCAAACTCATCGTAAGTTCTCCACCATGCGATTTCTTGTCCCTCCGCATAGTCGAAATAATCCGATCTACATCTATCAACTCTACCGCTTTTGTTGGCAATTCGTGCCCAATCATAAGGCTTTTGACTTGTTGTGTCAATCCCATTCTTGAGTACCCAAGTAATTCACCAATTCGCGTCTCCACAACCATTCCAATTGCAATTGCTTCTCCATGGGTGTACATCGAATAATTCGTAACTTGCTCCAAGGCGTGTCCAACCGTATGGCCAAAATTGAGTTGAGCCCTAAGTCCTGATTTCTCGAACTCATCTTCCTCGACAATTCTGGCTTTGATCTTTACACAGTCTTGGATTACGGTTTCTAGTCGAGAATCGGATGATTTTAGAGGAGAGTTCGCGAGAAGATCAAACATGGACGAGCTTTGAATTAGTCCAGTCTTCAATACTTCCGCCACACCAGATCTAAATTGCCTTTCCGGCAATGTCCCTAGAATCGAGGTGTCAATGAGAACTCGAGAGGCCGGGTAAAACGCACCAACGAGGTTCTTGCCTTCAGGAAGGTCGATTCCGGTTTTTCCACCAACTGAACTATCAATTTGACTAACCAGTGTCGTTGGAATTTGAACGAAATTGATTCCTCGCATGTAAGTTGCAGCCGCAAATCCAACGAGGTCTCCAATGACTCCTCCTCCAAATGCGATCAGGGTTGAACTTCGAGAAACGCCCCGTTGTGAAAGAGTGCGGCAGAGCTCTCCAAAAACTGCCAAAGACTTTGACTCTTCACCGGGGTTTAAAACTATTGTCTCATGGCTTTGAATGTGCTTTGATTGGGCGGCAAAAACGTTCGAATCCGTGACGACAATTCCGCTTGGAATTTGTAGTGGCTGGAACAATATCTCGTAACTTCCTGATGAGTGCGTTATCTTCAATGGTCACCATCCAATAAATCTAGAAGCTTTGTCACAACATTTTTTTGGTCGTCGCTGTCCACGGCTACAATAAAGTCAGCTGTTTCATACAATTCCCTTCTGCTTTCCAAAATTGCTTTCAGTTTCGCTTCCCAGTCTTCGGTATTTAGGAGCGGTCGCCTAACTTTACTTTTTTGCAGCCGTCGAATCAGTTCATCCGGATCCGACTTAAGATAGATAACCTTTCCAATTGATTTTAGATGGTCAAAGTTCTGCGCTTGGAGGATTGCCCCGCCGCCGGTAGCGATGACAAGTGGTCCCGATGCTAGCGATTGAATTACGGATGCCTCGTGATCTCTAAATGCGCTCTCGCCATAATGTTTAAAGAACTGTGAGACCGGGCGACCGAGCCTTTGCTCAATTAGCTTGTCAGTGTCAATGAATTTTCGATTGGTTTTGTCTGCGAGAAGGCTGCCAATCGTTGACTTACCAGCACCCATCATTCCGATCAAAATCCAAGCGTCCATATCGTAAATAAAATCGGGTAGCGTTCGAAAACGCTACCCGTTGAAGTGATTGTAGGTTCTTTTTTAGGGAGCGATTACTGAATCGTCATCTTCCAGAATCACTGGAGTTACGAAGATTAGCAATTCGCTTGAGGCTCGTCCTTTTACAACTTTCTTAAAGAATTGACCAATAATAGGAAGATCACTCAATACAGGAACACGGGTCGTGGTCGAGTTTGTGCTTTCAGCATTGAGTCCACCAAGAACAATTGTTTCTCTATCTTTTACGTTGACTACAACTTGTACGGACTGAGACGTCTGAATCGGAAGTTCGAATGACGAACCGCTCGAAGTGACCTGACGAGTACCGGTAACACTCGACACCTGTGGAGAAAGCCCCATGGTTATCGTGTTATCAGCGTTGATTCGTGGAGTTACCGACAAACCAGTACCAAGTTGCAGGGCAATTGGATTAACCGTAGTTACAACTGCACCATTTGACACCGTAGTTTGAGAGGTTAGAATCCAGTCTTGAGTAATGGCAAATACACTTGCAGGTGTATTGTTCATCGTTCTAACAATCGGCGCAGTAACAACTCGTCCTTCGCCAGAAGCCAATCGGGTTCGCAGTCGGAAAACGGCATCACCACTTGCATAGGTAAGGAATACAGGGTCTGAGGCTCTCAAGAAATCTTGAGCTGCCATTCCCGCAATAACCGTGCCTCTCGAGTAGTTGATGTTATATCCAAGTGACTGATCCAAGTTCTCGGTAGTCGTTATGAACTCAACCTTGATTTGAACTTGTCGTGGTCGGATATCGTATTGAGCAACAATGTTGGCCAAGTCATCAATATCTTTCTCGTTTGTGCCGGTAACTACAAGACTGTTGTCGGTTGGATCAAAAGTAATGTGAGTGATTGATTCGGGAATGAGCCCTTGACCAGGAGTTAATTGAGCTCCTCCGCCTTGACCATTCTGACCGCCACCAAGACCGCCGCCACCATTTTGACCGCCACCAAGACCGCCGCCACCATTTTGACCGCCTCCGAAACCACCGCCGCCACCTTGTAAGCCGCCGCCGCCACCGCCACCACGCTGACTGGCGCTGTCACCAGGTAAGACTACATTTGCTCCACTTTCCGCCGCACTTGCATTTTGCACTTGTGTCGGTTGAAAACGATTGAAATTACTCAATGAATCAAAGGTCGTTCCTGAGTTTCGACCAAATTCGGTGCCTGAAACCATTTGCTTGGCCATGCTTAGCGCACGCAAATTATCTGCATGCTTTGACATAGGATCAAGAATTCGGTTCATTACGATGCGGGCATAAAGGTCGTCCGCTCCAGCATGAAGAAGCTTAAGTTTCCTAAAAATGCGAGCGTTCGGTTTAGCCGTAGCCACTGGCATTTCTAGTTCAGGCTTGGTTGCGCTGATTACATAGACTCCATTTTCATCCTTAGTAACATAAGCACCAGCTGCATCACAAATGTAACGAATTACATCATCGGCAGTCTGATCCTTTAGTTGAAGCGTAATCTTGCTGAATGCCTTTGTTGAACGAAACATGAACTGCAATCCAGTTCGCTCAGTAACCATTTTTGTCGCAGTAACTAAATCTGCGTCCTTCAGATTCACATTCAATCGAGTGACGTCACTCTGTTGAGCAGACACGATCGAAGCCAACATTACGGCTCCGATCGCTACTGCTGTCAATTTCATCTTAACTTTTTGCATTTGAACTCCTACAATCACCTCGCAATTTAATTATTTGCGAAAATTAACCGCGACCACCACTGCCGCCACCAAAACCGCCGCCGCCGCCGCCGAAGCCGCCGCCACCGCCACCAAAACCGCCGCTACTGCCGCCGCCGAAACCGCCGCCGCCGAAACCGCCGCTGCTGCCGCCACCAAATCCGCCGCCGCCCATGCCGCCTTGTCCGAATCCGCCTTGTCCGCCGCCTTGACCAAAGCCACCTTGACCGCCACCAAATCCGCCTTGTCCGCTACTCATGCGACTGAGGCTAGTTGGCTCAGGGCTTGCTGCCCATTGTTGCTGACCTTGACCAGAACCACCAATGATCATGGCGATCAACTGAGGGTCGGCCGACTTAATTGGAATCTTTCGCGTTATTGATCTGGAAGTAGGCTTTGGAACACCATCTGGAGTTTCAGTACCACCTGGAGTTGGTACTTCTCGCTTTAGAATGACAAATGTGCCACCCTCATATCGATAGGTTGCTCCAACTTGAGCAAGTACGTTTTGAAGCACAAGTTCAAACTTGGCGTCTTTCATGCTCATCGTTACCGTTCCCTGTACATCTGCACCAATACTATAACTGGCTCCCACTTCTCGGAACAACGACTTAAGAACCTCTCTTAGATCGGAGTTCTGATACTCTGCGGAAAGGATCTTATGATCCAGCACGTCACCTTGTGCAAATGCAATCGGTGTCATGCAAGCCGTTGTCATCGCAAGTGCGACTACAATCATCATGTTTTTTATCTTCATGTTTCTTGACCTCAAAATTTGGACGTTCCTCTTAATAAACTGTTTCTATACTAATTTTTTCAAATTGTTGACGAATTATGTTAGCCAGCACCGGCTTGACCGGGGCCCCCGCCTGGGCTAGCAGCCCCACCAACACCTGGCGCATCTCCAGGTCCACCACCGGCACCTGGTCTTCCACCAACTGGACCATTTCCGCCGCCGCCATTTCCGCCGGTTGGAAATCCAATCTCTAGCCGAACCTCGACTTCCCTCGGTAGCAAATCGCTCCCCTCTCTTCTCAAAATCGCTCTATCTCTGTCAATCGAAATGACTCTCCAATTTGTATTTGGAATCAGCATGCCTGGTCGGACAATAATTGACTTCCCACCTTCCTCAAGTATTGCAAGAACGGAGTCTCCAACGAGAATTCCAGAAAGACGGCGATAAGGTTGTGCCTCCACCGGCTTTACAACCCCGGAAGTATCTACTGGTGGCTCGAACAACGAATTAAAGGCACCGCCTTCAATTTGGAGTCGCTCGCCTGCTTGAGCTGCATCATATGCTTTTTCTTCGCTATTCAAGGCGAATGGATTTGACCTTCGACCAAACCTGGAAGTATTCATGATGTATGGCTTAAGGCGGCCAGGATCCATTGTCTTGGTAATATCTTTTGCCACGCCAGCCTGAGCACCAGGAATATATTCTTTGGACTCCTTACCTCGACTAGCCAGCTTTGGATCAATGAGAGCGTTTGGATCATTGCAACCAACAAGCAGGAGCGAACCAGAAGCCAATCCAATTGCAATGACAGTTCTAAGATTTTTATTCATTTGCATTACCTACCCACTCCTATTGAGCCTTGTAGTGACGGACCGGCTGGGACTGACCCGGCCGGGGGACCAGCAGGAGCTGAACCAGGACCGGCAAGAGCCGCACCCCCACCACCAGATGGACCACCGGAATTCGATCCAGGAACTGGACCAAACATTCCGTCATATCGGATGTAACCAACGATTGACAAATTATAAGTACCGGTTAAACGAGGAGCAGTGCCTTGAAGCTGTAGTCCATGTGCGACCGCAAGATATCTTGGGAAGTTTTCCCAAGACCGAACATTCTTCATAATCTGCTCGTAAGTGCCAGTAACTTGAACTTGACCTAAATCGTGGATGACAACCGGGAACGGAATTGCCGGATAGTTGTAGTACCCTGCCAAAACACCATTTGGTTCATCCTGATCTGTCACACCAGGCACCCTTGGTCCAATAACCTGAACTCCACCTACTAGGAGCTGCCTATTGACGGCAGTTTGAATACTGTTTCGAAAACGCTTAGTGTCCAGCAAAAGCTGATATTGGTGAACATTTAAGTTAATTCCACCACCAACCGTGCTTTGCAAAGGAGTCCGGTTCGCCACATAGGGAACCCAGCCAGCTTCGGCTGCCTTAATTGTTTCAATCGCAGCATTCTTCTTTTTAACTGCCTGGGAAATCTTGAATCCCTCCGCGTAAAGCTCATTTGCGTTTGTGACATTAAACGTTGCTTCTTCTTGATTTGGCAACCAATATTTGAACAAACCGAGACTCAAAAATATTGCCGACAATGACAAAAATATGAGCCAAATTGTACGAGGATAGAGTGTTCTAAACATTATGATCCGACTGGACTCCGACCAGGAGGCGTTCCGGGAGAACTAGCAGGGGCAGGAGTAGCTCCGCCACCGCCAGCAAGTGATTGAATTGTCGCCCTTGGGTTTGGCGTTTGAATATTGCGAGGAATCGTTACAGAAACCGATATAAGCGATTCGCCTGGACGAACACCTTTCTCAGTTCCAAACTCAGTATTTCCGAAATTACCAGAGTTTTGGAATCCGGTTGGTGCCACGCCATTTTGGAAGTAAACCAATCTCTCAAGTGGATCATCAGGGATCGGAGCCTTGCTTTCTAGCCTCGGCTTAGCCTTCTGATCGCCGACCGTAATTGCTGGTACCACAATGTCTTCAGATTGAAAACCACCACGAGTTACCGAAACCGCACCTGGAATTCTCAGCAGAGCCAACATCAGGTCAGCGTATTGCTGAGCATTCTTGATTGTGCCAGTCATATTGACTGTACATGACTTACCATCAATTGGACTTGCACTTAGGTTGGTAATTCTAAAAAATCCCGGAATATATGGCTTGACGAAGTCATAAAGATCTGGATAAAGCCTATTGGACCCAATCATCGCCTTTGCAAGCGCAGTATTGACCACTAGCTGGCGGATCGCCGGTTTAGCCATCATCGCGTCTGCTTCTCCGGCAATTTTGACTGCAGAATCATACTGTGGCTTTGCATCGGCGACGGATGCCTTTGCAGTTTCGAGCCTCTTGCTCGAAATCGTGACCATCATGTACGCACCTACGACAGAGGCGATTAGGACGAGTGAACCTCCCAGGAACGCGCGCTTGGCGCGACCCGTGGTATCGACGATTTTTGGTAAAAGGTTTAGTTTCACTGTTTGCCCCTAGTCGAACAAAATGTGCAATCCGTTTCCGACTGCAACTGCGAGTTGTTCCCGATACTCGTTGACATAATCCATCCCTACTTTCTTGGAGGAGAAGCCTAAGTTCCGCATTGGATCATAAACTTCACACTTTACGTCGATTGATCGCTGTACATATCCCGAAAGACCTTTCAACTTTGATCCACCTCCGCAGAGGACGATTCTTGAAATCGTTCCACCCCGACCATTATAATAATCTATAGATCGCCTTAATTCAGCAACTAAATCATCAAGAATTCCTTGAACTGCAGAAAAAACTTGGTCAGATCCAGCATGTTGAACTACAGGGGCTTCCGACATCGCCATAGTTGGCTCTGGTGAAGCTGCATTATTCCCACCCGGCACCGATGTAGCAAAAGGATCATTCGTGTAAGTCTGGGCGGCATCCTGAATGTTATCTACAACCTCGTCGAGCTCGCCTTGAGCAGGCATAGACGTCGTGGCATAAAGGTCTGGACCACCAGCTTGATAAGTTGTATCACCCATACCGACCGAAGGAGAACCTCCACCAACAGAGAATGGATCAAACGAACCTCCACCACCAGCGGTTGCCGAATCCGGAACCGAAAAAGATGAACACTTGTATTGCTCTGCTTCTGTTACTCCAGTCTGCATCGCGTCTGCGATTGCTCGGGTAACCATTTCTCCACCGCCAGGAACCGGTCGTGGCAACACCAGGTTATTGCGCTCATAAACATTGATCGAAGTTGTTGAATGACCAATATCTACAATCACCACCCCATTCTCACCGGCATATTCAGGATTACTGATCGCCACTGACCGAGCAATACTCAGTGGCTCAACATCAATCGCGATCGCCTTCTTACCAGACCGCTTTACGCAATCAAGAATTGTCTCAATTGCCGACATTGGAGCCATCGCCATAACAACGTCCATATTTGCTGAGTTAGGGTTGTCGTTAGGCAAGACTTTGTAATCCGACATGATATTTGTTTCAGCAAATGGAATGTTCTTATTGATCTCCCATTCCATGTGCGATTTCAATTCCTTGTCTGGATCCATCCGAGGCACTTCAACAACCCGCACTAAGACGGAATGTTGACCCGAAATGGTTACGACTGCCGCAGATGAAGAAACACCCACTTGAGCCATGATCTGCTTAAGGGCAGCTCCGACCGCTTCACTATTGTAGACACCACTATAGTCAACAGCACCTTCGGGCGTAGGAATCACTCCAACGGCTGTAACCGTTGCACTTCCTCCTGAAGCTTTCACTTCACACACCTTTATACTGTGACTCCCGATGTCGATTCCGAGAACACTACTGAGCTTACTAGCCATAGACGCAAAACCTGCCGCTGCAGAGGCGACTCATAGTATCATTCTCCGTCAACTTATGTCAACGTCAAAATAACAACTATTCGTAGCAACTTTACTGACGCCAGGATTTTACACTAACCAAGCAAAAAAGCCCTAGCAATTTGCCAGGGCTTTGTTGTTTTTTTTAGTTCAATGTCAATTTGGTGGCAGAACTGGGATGATCTTTCGAGCAACCGTCTGCATGAATACGCTTGGCGCACCGCCTCTGGTACTCGACCAAAGCATCCAGATCATGCCTCGTCGGTTCGAAATTGTACCGACAGGGTCCAGGAACATGTACAGATTGCTTTCGTTCACCGGATTCTCCATCGTAATGAAATTCTCCGCTGTTTCAC
>JAYVHY010000014.1:0-2576 GCA_043770615.1 Armatimonadota bacterium
TCGACTGTCACCGTTTTTGTATTCTCGGTGACCAAATCCCATGATTTTCTTTTTGGTTGCCAAAGCATCGTCAATCCATGCTTGTGCATTGCTTGGTTCTCCAATTTCTAAAATCATGTGCATTGCTTCTTCATTGGCTCCACCATGAAGTGGACCACGGAGAGTTCCAATGCCACTAACCACTCCGGAATAGAGATCGCTCAACGTAGCTACAGTGACTCGGTTTGCGAAAGTTGAAGCATTAAATCCGTGCTCTGCATAAAGGCAAAGGGAAGCGTCCATGACTTCGACGGTTTTTGGAATTGGATCCTTTCCGCTAAACAATGCGAGAAAGTTTTCTGCAATCGTATGGTTTAGGTTTGGCTTCAGCGGTGCTAGACCGTTGCGAATTCTATGTCCGTTTCCTACAATCGTCGATGCTTTTGCAATAATACGAACAGCTTTTCGAACGTTTGCTTCGTGGTCTGTGCTTGGCTTTGTATAATCTGGATCTGCCGGCGCAAGCGCAGAATAAGCAGTACGAACCAAATCCATGGGATGGGAATTTTTTGGCATCGATGCCAAAATGTCGTAAACATAGCTTGGGACTTCTCGTTCTGAAGCGAGAACTCTGTTGAACTCATCTAGCTCACTTTGATTGGGTAGCTTTTTGTGGATTAGGAGATAAGCACATTCTTCATAGCTTCCTCTTTCGGCAAGATCATGAACATCATAACCACGATATTGGAGGCTGCTGCGGTCACTATCAATGTCGGAAATGCTGCTTATTCCGGCAATAACACCTTCTAAACCGGGACTGTAATTTGGGTACTTTTCGGCAATGCTGTCGCTCATTCCTATGGCTCTCTATCTCAATTGCCAGTCTACCCAGTAAGCATGGGCGATGGTTATTTGTGCAGACCTGGTGACTTTAGCCAGGAACTTGACTGCACTTTTCCCGATACCATTTTGATCTGAATGCTTTTGATGCCAGGTTTAGATGAAAATGCTGTGAGTGTTCCACTAAATCCAGCCAACTTTTTCTCTTCGCCAGGCAGTTTAACATCGAAGCTAGCAACATTTGGTCCTGCGAACCGAATGTCAATTTTGGGTGGCAAGGTAGTCAACATTTTGGTTAAAGGTACGCCGCTTTCTTTTACTTGCTGTTTCGGATTATCCAAGACAACTCGCTTGCCATTTCGATAATTCATGACATGAATCATGCCTCGCTGAGGAAAGTCGAGAGTGATGACGGTACCGGTAAATGTTGCCCTCTTGCCCTGAGTCAGATCGTTGATCAGCGGGAGGGTTCGGTAGTCCCGCATCGCCCCATAATTGTCTGCGCGCAACTTTCCGATCATTTTCGCATCGGAACCATTCGGAATAACCGTCCCACCGGGGATATTTTGGAAAGTGGAAAGTAGCAATGTGGTGATCATGCCACTTATTGTACAAGAGAATTTCTTGAGACTACTTTGACTCGACCAGGGCGAGCTTAGAAGAATTATAGTCCAGGATCATACGAAACTTCCCCATAAATCCCATGCCAATATTGCCATCAACATATGGGCTCGCAAATCCGCCCTTGGTTGTAATTTGGAATCCAGCCTTTGGTTTCTCAAATTTCTTAGGACCGAATTGGAACCAATCCAGAACTCCAGTTTTGCTTTCAGAAGATCCACCGGCTCCACCAGTCATGACGTTTTCTACTTTACGGTCCTTTAGTAGTTCAAATTTCTTTACGCAAGGAGAGAAGAAATCGACGGTTGAGCCTGATCCGGTATCCAGAGTAAACAGTCCCGACTTGTTTCCTTCGAAGTTACAAAGGAGGCTTGGCATGTTGCCATGGAACAAGAACGACGTCCAACTTGAGCCTTCCGGTAGGATATTGAGCCGTGGTTGAAGTACTCCAATAGTTGACTTCTTTGGGTCAATGTCCAGTACTGCTCTGCTTATAAAATCGTATCCACAGATTCCGGCTAATTTGATTCCAAGGGCATCGGAGAATGGCTTCATATCAAATTCCATATATGAACTGTTTTGAATAGTTACTGGTCCAAGATTGAACTTGATTCCTTTTGAAAAGTTAGTTGTGATGTTTGCTACGACCCCAGATACGGAGTCCTTACCAACAATTTTCATCTTGTGTGATCGGGCGACGACGGGATCAATAACCATGATCTCGGCACCGGTATCCAAGAACCACCAGCCTTCGTCTTTTCCGTCTAGCTTTGGTTTGACGAACAGGTATCCAAACATTCGTTTGACCTCAATGTTTTCGTTTTCGTTGACGTCAAATGTGAACCCAACAGGGCTTGGCAAAGGCATTCGATAGGTAATCAATCCCCCAATGTCCATATTGAATTTCTCAATCACAGTTTTGTCTTTCGTCTCTCCACTTTCGTGGAGAATTTTGGATGGTATGAGCTGACCGTTAGTAAGTCTGTATTCACTAAATGTCCATGTTTCGGCCCCAGATGATCCCCAACAGCTTAAGACCATAGCCGTATGAGATTTAGGATTTAGCTCCAAGTTCGCGGTTGTACTTCCGTCTCTACATTTAATGACAAGGCGGTCGCCTTGCTCAGATACAACTT
>JAYVHY010000015.1:0-2569 GCA_043770615.1 Armatimonadota bacterium
CCGCATTTGATTGCCATGGAAGACATTCGGCACATTTGGTCCTCTACCGTCCGTGAGACCCCAATTTGAGCCAAGGAAACCTCGTCCAGAGAAGTTAGAACCGAGACCCCCATCAGTAAGGGCCGATCCGGAACATCCGCGGCGGCTTTCATCATGTCCGGTCCCCCCGCAGTATGGAGGGTGGTCATCCAGACCCCATATTTGGCAGCTTCCTTGACCGCACCGGCAACCGTATTGGGGATGTCGTGGAATTTGAGGTCGAGGAAAATCTTCTCGGCGCCCGCATCTTGCAAAACTGCAATTACGCTCAGTGAGTGGGCAAGGGTCAACGAGTGACCGATTTTGAAGTGTTTAATGCTCGGAGAGAGTCTCTGAACGGTTTTCGTGGCAACGGCGAGATCACTCGTGTCGAGTGCGCAGATGATTTGGTCAAGCACGAACGTAGAGCATACCTTGAATAAATGAAAGGGCGCCGAAGTCAGTTTCCTGACCTCGACACCCTTACCCTTCTTAGTTTAGTTATCTCCGATTTGACCGAAGTTTGTTCTGAGGATGTTGAAATCAGCAGTACCGACAACTCCATCACCATTGAGATCCGCATTTGGATTCCAGTTTCCGCTTGCCGGGTTAGAACCAAAGGCGGTTCGTAACAGGTTAAAGTCCGCGGGACCAATAACGTTGTCGCCATTAATATCGCCATTGATCAGGTTCGTGCTGACAGTCGTAAACGCAGTGACGTTTACCGCTGGCACAACCCGTCGAAGGAACGATGCACCTTCGATCATTACATCATGTGGACCGAATAGGTTTGAGTTGATCTGGAACGTACCCGTCAGACCCGTCATCGATACGCCAGTCGTCTGTAAAACCGTCACGCCCGAACGGAGCTTAATGTTAAACGGTTTCGTGCCCGCATATCCATTCAAACCAACGGTTCCGTTGATCTGCTGAACCCATGGCTCACCAACGACGCTAATGTCATCAACTGACGCTCCGCTACCAACAACTGATCCGTCACTCGTAAGTTGGAATCCGACTCTGACTGTGCCAAGAACGCCCATTGGTACCGAATAGCTATTGAAGGATGTAAAGAGTCCCGAGAACGCTCCTCGAGGAGTCCAATTCACCCCACCATCGCTGGAAGTATGAACATTCAAGAAGTCAAAACCGTCTTCCGTGTTGATGAGTCCTTTAAATGTCACCAACGGACTACCTACCGCTTCGGCATCGAGGTTTACCGTGCCTTTAAGCCATTGATTGGTGTTGTCAATGTAGTTAGCGCCTGGGCTATCATTCCAAGCTCGTGTCGGAGATGAAGCTGATTCCGTGCTAACAACCCAGGTAGATCCGGTCGCATTGAAGTTAAGAGCTCCTTCAACATTATCAAGGAATGTGGTGGCTAAGCTTTCAAGCGTAAAGTCATCAATATAGACGCCGTCACCCGTTACCGAACTGTCCGAAGTAAGTCGGAATCGGAGTTGAACCGTCTGACCAACGAAGCTGGTCAAAGGAATGGAGAATGCCTGGAATACTGGACCAGACTGACCCGTTACCGAATTAAGCGGAGTCCAAGTTGCTCCCGCATTAGTTGACGCTTCAACCGTCAAGAAGTCAAAACCACTTTCCAAGTCATATCGCATCATGAAAGAGGCTACCATTGGACCAGTTACATTGATCGAAGACGAATAAGTGAGAGCAGTATTGGCATTATCAGCGTAGTTGCCCGCCGGTGAATCTGCCCAACTCTTAGTTGGAGAATTCGAGACCGCTGACGTTATTGCCCAAGTACCGGTACCGGTAAACCCAGCCGCACCTTCCATATTGTCAATGGCAAGTGGTGGCAGCAAGCTAAATGGACCTGCACTCACAACGCTGGATTCATTTCCTACGTCATCAATTGCCTTAACCGCAACGTAGTAAGATCCACCTGGTGTAACGCTTCCAATGCTCGTCTTAACCGGATTTCCGGCCAATGGAAGATTCGTAGCAAAGTTGTTTGGAGTAGCTGCGTTAAAGTTGCCCGCATTAATCGGTGCGGTGCTGGTTCTAACGTCGTAGAAACTGGCTCCACCAACGGAAGCGTCATCTCCTGAAGCATTGAACTGGAACAAGAATGTTCCCGATGACCGTCGCAATACCGTTAAGCCTGTAACCGGTGCCGGAGCAACCGTATCATTCTGAATTGCACTAGCCAAGTTCACTCGGCCGAAAGCGACCTTGCCCGTAAGCTGCGCCTTCCTATCCGATGTCAAGCCCAATCGACTAATCGACTGTGCGGCCGTCATCGACGGATACATCGCTCGAATCGTTCCCATGATTCCAGCTGCGAACGGCGATGCCATCGAGGTACCGCTAAAGTTTGCGTACCCGCCAAAAGGAACGGTGCTGACTATGCTTTCACCTGGTGCGGCAACCTGAACTTGCGCCCCATAGTTCGAGAATGAAGAAAGGTTATCGTTGTGGTCAGTCGAAGCAACAAAGCATAGGTTTGATGTTTGCGCCAACATCGCTAATCGCGGCGGATTAGCTTGTCCATTGTTACCAGCAGAAAGCATTACGACCGAATCTG
>JAYVHY010000016.1:0-5617 GCA_043770615.1 Armatimonadota bacterium
CCATAAATATCATGCATAGATGCCGCGAAAATCTCGCTTGCACTGCCAGTACCGGCATTGATGAGCACAACGAGATTCCCTTTAAATTTCGACTTTGCTGGCCTCGGTGTCATCATAAACGAATTTGCGAAAGGAGCCAGTTCAGCAAGGTTTGCGGGTTCCCTTTTCTCTCCACTTTTAAACTCATTGAGGCAATTTTTGTCTAACATGTAGCCTAGTTTCAGCTTGGAATCAACAAAATATCCCGCAAAATGAAGCAAGTTAATAACGGCTCCGCCGCCGTTGAACCGCAAATCAACAATCAGGTTTTTTGCCTTTGTTGCATCTTCCATGTATGAATCTATCAGCGTGGCGTCATAGGACCGGTCAAATGTATTGACCTTAAGGAATCCGGTGGTTGGATTCACCATCTTAAATTCATCTTTTCGAACGGTCGAAAACGGACGACGCGTGATCGTGTATTCAAAGAATTTACCATTGGCCTTTTTGACCTTAATCTTGATCTTCGATCCAGCCTCTCCGGAGATGACCGAACTTTCTGTCAGTTTTTTGCCATCTACCTCGATCAGGATATCGCCGATCTCAAGTCCAGCTTCGCTTGCCGGACTATTGTCAACCACTCGGGTAATGAGTCGACCACCCTCGGGCAATATCTGGCTACTGATGCCGATTCCAACCGTCTTGCCGGACGATCGAGCAAGTGAGTCTTTCGGAGTTGCGAGGAGAATGTGACTAAACCCAAATTTGTGGAGCGCGGCATTAACTGCACCCTTAAACTCGTCGTCATTCTTCGCTTCGTCAATCTTGGTTCGTTCCGCTTTCAGAAATTCTTCCCATTTGCTAAAGTCGGTGCCGGGAAGAAAAGCTGCGTTTTGAAGCTGAGACGTCAATTTGTTCAAAATCTCGGTTCGAATTTCGGGCTTCCCGTCCACAGTTTGGGCATGGGCACCAATCGAAAGGACAAGAGCTAGACTAACAAAAGTAAATCGCATCATTTGAGTTTCCTGTTATACGGATTATTGTCGGGGTTTAAGTTCCGTTTTCTGACTTCACTTCTACTTGTATTCCAATTTGACGAATGATTTGGGCAACCCCTTCACATTCATCCTTGTCGGCAAAATGAACATTTGATTTTCCGAGGTGGTCAATTTCCCAAGTTTCGATTTCAGCTTCCTCGACTGTGCAATGGGTAGCCACCATGAGGATGAACATGACCTCTTCGTAAGTGTTGTACTCGTTGTTGTAGACAATGACCATCCAAGACTCTAATTGAGTAGAGTCCGCCCCACTAATATCGGGTCGTTCGATGATCTTGGTAGACATGGCTAATCTTCCCATTCAAGGCAAACTTCAGTCTTCACTCCGATTGTTTGGATGACGCTGGCAACCTGATTGCATTCGGCTTCGCTTGCGAAGTGAATGGGTGCTTTTCCGTAAGTATGAGCTTCCCAGGTCTCGATTTCGGCTTCTGTCGCGTCGCATCGGGTGGCGACCATGATGGTCAAGACCACTAGATCCATTGGAGTATGGTCATCATTAAAAATGATGGTCATCCAACGACCACTTAGGTGCGTGTCGTTAATCTCCGGTGCTAACTGGGTTTGGTTCATGCTTTCTAAACGTAATGATCAATCCGAAAAGGAGAATTGCTATACCAATTATGACTCCAATATAGTTCCAACGCCCGGGATAGTCAATTCGAATTGAAGTTTGTTTGCCATCTGTCTTAATATGACGCCAGCCGTCTTGGTTTTCTACGGTGGTGTTTGGCGTCGGCGACGTCATTCCTTCAAAGAAGCGATCCTTAATGACGAATTCTTTGGTCCCCGGCGGACATTCGATGACTTGGTGGTCGTAGCCGTCGTAAGTGATCGTAGTGCCAACGTTGCGCGCTGATTCTTGAACACCTCCAGAAAGAGTTGCTCCACGCATGGTTACACCTAATTCAGAGAAAGCCAATAACTGTGCTAATGAAGCTGGCTCGCCGCCTTTGGTCCGTAACAGCATCATGTTCCCATTTTGGATTGGTGCAGGGTCTTCTCCGATGGAAGTCCTTAGCTTTTCAACAAAAGATTTGTCAAGAATTGAGTCGTAACCAAACAAGTCGTGAACCCTCATCAGGCTGGCGATGTTTGGTGGCATCGATGCATTCGGTGTCTTCAACATGTCCCAATTACGGCTGACGAAGACGGCTCGTTCTTGGGTCGGAATGTTCAGATTCGGCAACTCAAGGGGTCGACCGGATAGGGGGCGATTGCTCCAAGCGGTAAACACAAACATGCCGGCAGCAGTAAATAGGTACTTTCCTTCCTTCCACTTGACCACAAATCCGAGGGTCATACAGCTAACCATGGCCGTCACGGCAATGTCCGCCAAGTGAGGCTTGGTTGTAACGCTAATGATCTTCGATAGCGTATCGTCGCCTGGTTGAGCGAGTATTCCTCCCAGCATGTTCATCACATTGAAACCAAGTGCCAGGAGAACAAGCGGAACTAAGCATAACCCGAACCACTTTTTAGATCCATCATTTTTTGCGATCAGTCGATCGAAGCCGATCGCACCGGCAATACACAGACCGAGAACTATGAGAACATGGGCACGACCAGCGGAGCCAGTTGCTGACCAACCCGGAAAGTAGAAGAACAGCAGCCGATTTAGCGGCGATCCGAAGGCAAGCAACCCGCCAAGAACCAACAGAAGAACTGCCGGTATAACTGAGGCATCCATTGAGTCTTTTCGTCGCCGAACGAAAAATCCCAAGAAAGCCAATGTCAAAACGGCAGGAGAAATCCAAAGGGCAGATTCGGCCGGATTAGCACCCCGCTTTATCAGCATCGGCCAGAAGCCAGTCTGAACTCCGCTGCCTTCTAGTTCGACATTTAGAACCGACGGATCACCCATCAACTTTGGACTAATAAGCCCAATCGCTTCAAATGGTGCAAGCACGCCAGCGTTATATCCTTGATAGCCTTCTTCGGTTGGAGTGTTCTTGCGATGGCTAGTTTGGGAATTCTGCAAAACCAGGCTAATTTGAGGGTAAGAAACAATCAACCCGACGCCCATTGCAACTAACGGTAGCAGCGCAATTGCCTTTCGGCTTTGGATAATTTCCCATCCGGCTAGCAAAAACGCCGCAAACAGCCCATAAAAGGCAAATTGGAGGTGTCCAGCCAGCAGCATCATTGCCGTAGCTAAGGCAACCAGGAAAGAGCCAACTTTGCGATTCTCCGTCAGAACTCCTGCCAAAATCCAAGGAATCCAAGCGACCGTCGTTGTAACACTTGCCAAGGGAGCCCAGGCAACCATGAATTGCGATAGCGAGAAGCCAATTGCCCCGACAATAGCCCCATGCTCCGAAACCTTCAGGTTCCTTAGGAAAGTAAACATGCCTAAACCAGCAATAAACAAATGGAGGATGCCTAAAAGGATGATCTTCAGTCCGGTCGATCCTGGAACAAAGGCGAAGATCATGTGCAGCGGATAAAAGCCACCAGATTGCGAGTTGGCCGTCAACGGCTGTCCCGCCAACTGGTATGGGTTCATCATCGGGGATTCGCCCTTTCGCCAGGCGTCAAAGACTAAGTCTCGCCAGGGAAGAAACTGGATTACGCCGTCTGCTTGAAGAATGTCCCAACCATAGTTTGGTTTTTGGGCGTCCGGGGTGACCATCATTTGAATGTGGTCAGTTGGGCCGAGGTTATGATGGCTAACTAATGCCTTCCCATATGGAAATGCGGCGACGATAAGGAGCAGAAGGAATAATTGCCAGCGTTTCATAAATAAGGGTTCAAGGCTCAGGGGTCAGGGGTCAGAGATCGGGGATCAGAGATCAGAGATCAGAGATCAAATGTAGTTTAACCGCTTGGGCGTGAAACTATATCACCGGAATGTTTTGCTTTTGTGAGTTCGATCTACGATCTCTGATCTAGCAATAGGTGACTTGCTGAAGGGCTTTAGCATGACTCGGGTCTTTGGCAAGGATGAACTTGAGATTCGCACAAGCCTCTTCGTACATACCGAGCATCATCTGAGTCATGGCAAAGTCATATCGAACTTCAAGGTTCTGAGGGTACTGAGTACAAAGCACTTCGAGGGCAGAAAGTGAACCATCGAAATCCCCTTCGAAGCCAACAATCAGCGCCATTTGGTGCCGTGCGTTTACGTGTGTTGGTTCAACGGCAAGTACTTTATCAAAGCACGACTTTGCCTCAGGATAATTTCCCTCGCACCTTAACTCGAAACCCCGTTGGTATAGTCCTTCAATGTCCATTGAGATTGATGTCAGCCCAAGAAACACTTTAGCGTGGTTGGTATGTCCACGTCAAGGTATCTCGCCAGTTCAAAACTAACTTTTTTAACTTTTATGCAGTTCCTGGCTCGAGTTTTTGAGGTTTGATCGGCTGATTTGGAGTCACTTCAACATCTTTTGGAGTTTCGACCGCCGCTGGAGAATCATAGGTCAACTTGATTGGTGGAAGTTCATTTCCGGCCATAACAGCCAAAAATTCTTCTCGATCCAAGGTCTCCCGATCAAGCAACGCGGTTACCACATCATCTAATTGCTGACGGTGACTAGTGATGATATCTGTCGCTCTTTGATAGCAACGATCAACAAGGTTCCGAACTTCTTCGTCAATCTGCCTCGCAATATCTTCCGAGTAATCTCGTTCCTCGTAATAGTCTCGTCCAAGGAAAGGATTGTCCTTGCTGCGACCAATCGCCAAGGTGCCGAGCTTTTCGCTCATGCCAAACTTAGTAATCATGGCTCTCGCAATTGCGGTTACCCGTTGAAGGTCACTCGAAGCACCAGTCCAGACTCTACCAAAAGCGATTTCTTCAGCAACACGGCCACCAAGAAGTGAGGTGATATCATCGATAAGCTCTTCCTTGCTTGTAAGGTACTTGTCATTGTCAGGCATGTGCCAAGTTGATCCAAGCGACATGCCCCGAGGCAGAACGGTTACTTTGTGAATAGGGTCATGGAATTCAAGAAGTTCGCCGATGAGAGCATGTCCTGCTTCGTGATAGGCAATAACTTTTCGTTCTTCATCGTCCATTACCCGACTCTTTCGTTGCGGTCCGGCAATGACCCGATCCAATGCTTCTTCAAGATCGAGCATTCCAATCTTGGTTCGGTTACGTCGTGCCGAAAGCAGTGCGCCTTCGTTGAGCATATTCGCCAAATCTGCGCCGGTAAAACCAGGGGTTCGCTTACTTAAGATTTCAAGATTAACTTCAGGCTCAAGCGGTTTACCTTTCGAGTGAATATTCAGAATCGCAAGTCGCCCTCGCTGATCAGGGGCATCTACGACGATCTGTCGGTCAAATCGACCAGGTCTTAGCAAAGCAGGGTCCAATACGTCAGGTCGGTTTGTGGCCGCAATCATGATGACGCCTGAGTTTGGATCAAATCCATCCATCTCAACCAATAACTGGTTCAGAGTTTGCTCTCTTTCATCGTGACCACCACCAAGACCTGCACCACGTTGTCGACCAACTGCGTCGATTTCATCAACAAAAATGAGGGAAGGACGATGTGCCTTTGCGGTTTCAAAAAGATCTCGTACTCTCGCAGCGCCGACACCTACAAACATTTCAACAAAGTCGGAACCAGAGA
>JAYVHY010000017.1:0-2556 GCA_043770615.1 Armatimonadota bacterium
TGCTCCTGGCAAAATATGTTCCCGCTGATTCAACTCTTTCTGGCGCCTCAGGAAACCCCGAACCAGGAATGCTTTCGAGTCCAGAAAAGGTTTCGGATGAACTGACCCAGCAAATAGACGTGCAAATTGCTGCGAACAATTTTCCCCTGGCATTAGAATCAGCTAAGCAAGCTGTTTCCCTAAACCCCAAAAACTATAATGCCGCATATCTCGGCTCGTTCCTAACCGTCATTTGCGGGCGCACGGGCGAAACCGAAAAGATGTGTGAATTGCTAAAGTCATCGGACAGTCCGTACTATCATTCGCTTGGATTCGTAATGTCAGAAAGTCGGAGAACCTCAATTCCAGAGCGACTAAAAGCTCTCGAATCCTTTTGGAAAAGCTCGCCGAAGGACGGTGCCCATGGAGAAATGATTTGGTCTCGAGCAAGGACATTTGCTCCCAGAAGCGCATGCACCGAGCTACTGAAGAACATGCTTCGAGACCTGAAGGTGAGCAGATTCGCCACTTTCCTTGCTGCTGAAGTGGCTTATGGTGAAAGCAAGTACGACGTTGCTCTAGCTAAGTACCGAACCGCATTCAAGATGGCTGATCAGTACAACGAGATTCGCCTCGAAGATATCACGTACTTCCAGCTCATCCTTCTGTATGAAATGCACAGAACTGCCGAGCTAAAACAATTCATCGAGGAGCAGCTTCAGGCATCAAAGGTCAGGCCAAAGGTGTGGGTCATTTGTGCTGTGCTGTTACGGGCAATAGGTGAAGAAGTCCGCGCGGTGGATATCATCAAGCAACGTTTCTCAGACGACGAGTTAACAGACGACCAAGCCGTGATGTGCGCGAAAACTGCACCTTTGGCGTTAGCCGAATTGGCTCCAAAGATTGAAGCATTGGTGAACCTCAGACCCTACAGTTGGAAATTGCAAACAATTCTAGCACTGGCTAAGCCAAGTATTGAGAACACCGCATGGATTTTGGCGGACCGATATTCCGACCATAGTCTCGAAGTGACTTCGCTAATGTATGCGATCATGAAGAAGGAATTTGATGAAGAGATCAGAGTCAAAAACGCAAAACAGTCAGACTTTGCAACTTCCTACTTTCTCCATTGGCGGCTGTTTCTCTCCCAAATTTCTGAGATCGGAAATGACAGCGAGAAGTGGTGCCAAGTCATTGAATTGGCAAGAAAGAATTCCTTGGAGACCCAGGCTTTTCGATTATTAAAGCGATATATTCAAGATTTTGGTGATACCAATACGCTCGATTCAAAATTCTACGAATCTCTGTTCATAATTGCCTCCACTGAGCTTGATGACGATCTCACTAAGTTGGCTGCCCAAATTCCATCACTTCCAAAGGAAGAGTCTGCCATCTTTCACCTTTATTACGTGGGTTATCTATTGTCGCGAGGAAAGTATTCTGAGGCACGGATTGCATACAGTTATCTGCCCCAAACCCCTTCTCAATTCAATCAACTTAGGTCGACTCTTCATATGATTCTTAAATCAGAATCGGGAGACCGTGAACAACTAAAGAAGTTGGCTGCTCAACAATTTGGTACCACAAACTTGGATAGAGCTTGTCAGGGACTGATTTCCTTGGTGCTAGCAGACAAAGGCGATCCAGACTTAGCTCTAAAAAGTTTGGAAAGTACGTTGGAGTTTGAGCAATCTCTTATACCTTCGATCCGTGATCAAGCAATTGTGAAATACCTGAAGATCCTTAAGTCGAAAGGGCAAGTAGCAATGTCAGATGAGCTCCTCTTTAGCCTCTCGGGCGATGGTCCCTTACCGCCATACATCAGAAACTCGTTTTATGGCCTAGCCCCAATCATAAAGGCATATTCTGCAAAAATAAACGTGGACACTGAGTGGTTTTCATATATCACTTATAGCAAGAACAATTCGACCCATGTTCGACGAGGACTCAATGGAAATGCGATCGGAAGGGCCAAGATCGATATCGAAGTCGACGAATCTGGAAAAGTGAGCGGAACAATTGCCATTCTTAATGGCGAAACGCTCATAGTTTCTGGTCAAATCGATGGTTATGGCAACTTGGTTGCCGAAGCGATGTTGAAAGGACAGAAGGCATTTGTTGTCGAAGCAAAGTTGGCGGACCAGGATTTTCGCCGAACTACTGTCTACAAAAAAGCCGAACTCGGAACCCAGATCTTTCTAACTAATTTAGATGGCATTGTCACGATTTTCGTCATTCCAGTCAACGCGATCATGCCTTAGCCATTAGCTTTCAGTCGAATGATCTCCAAAATGGGTAAGAACAATGCCAAGCACAGCACGAAGTAGCCAAACCCAGCCTTGAGTCTTGAGCCATCAATCTTTTGCCGCAGTAATGATCCGATTACCATTCCAGTCCCTGCCGCAGCCATAATTCCACCAACAAATTTCCAGGGGATATCCGGATGTTTGATATATTCGCCGGCAAAGCCAAAAATGGTAATGATGACAACTGCACAAAGCGACGTCCCTACCGCCAGTTTCATTTCGAGTCCGAAAAACAAAGCCAGAACTGGAACGATCATGAACCCTCCTCCAA
>JAYVHY010000018.1:0-5589 GCA_043770615.1 Armatimonadota bacterium
GACAACATGCTTGGCAGACATTGCCGCCAGCTCCGGCTTCTGCGACCAAGCTCACTTCACAAAGTCCTTCAAACAACACTTCGGCATGACCCCTTCCGAGTACAGAATAAGCAAGCCATAAATACAAATTATTGTTTTCATACAAGCCAAAACACCAGAAGTCAGGATACATTGAAATCATTATGTTCGCCGCTACAATTCTCTCAGTCACACTTCAATCTTTCGCTACTCAACGAATTGATCCTTCCCTCGCTTCTCGATTCTTTCAAGAAGCGGAATGGGCTTCAAACGACGACAACGGCATACTATGGGGCAAAAAGCTGTACGGTCCCACACTAATTGTCGATCGAAACACCGGCGAAGCAATTGGGAATCAGCCAGACAAAGAAGGAAACTTGAAAGCCCAAGGAGGACTCTATATTGGCAAAGTTCCAAACTCCTTTGCCGCCGCAAATACGGCAAAGGATTGGGCAGGAGTTAAGTGGTCGGTCATCCTTTGGCCACTCCCCGAAACGACCACGGGAAGAGTCAGCCTTATCATGCATGAGTCATGGCACCGCATTCAAGAAGACATTGGTCTCAACCCAGCCATGGTAAATAATGATCATTTAGACTCAAAGAATGGCAGAACCTGGCTCCTCATGGAATACCGAGCCCTAGCAAAAGCTCTTCCTGCCTGGGGCAACGAACGTAAAAGAGCACTCGAAGACGCCTTGATTTTTCGTCAATACCGCCGACGTTTTTTCCCAAACTCGGCAAAGAGCGAAGATCGTATGGAAGTTCACGAAGGTCTCGCTGAATACACCGGACTAGCGTGTTCTGGTCTGGGGAATGCCGAGGCACGTTACTATCTTGCCGGACGTTTGAAGCTAAACGCCCTTAAGCAATCGCTTACCTATGCATTTGCTTACGAGACCGGCGCAGCATATGGCCTAATGCTTGATCAATACAGCGAAGCTTGGCGTAAAGGGCTGACAACTTCATCAAGTCTTTCAACCACGCTCGCAAAGCTCGCGAAACTCGAGGTCGCCTCTGTTTCTGCGAAAGAAGCCGTTAGCCGAGCAAAAGAATACGATGGAGAAGCCCTAATCAAAGCCGAAATAGCGAGAGAAGTCAAGCGCAATCAACAAGAGTCGGAGTATCGAAAGCAGCTAGTTGACGGACCGAGGTTGCATATTCCAATGGGCGGAAATTTTAGCTTCGACCCAAATGCAGTCTTCCCACTGAAAGGTTACGGTACGGTTTACATCGGGTGTAAGTTCACCGGAGAGTGGGGAACCATACAAGTTGATGGACCTGCTTTGGTCAGCCCTGACTACCAAAATGCCTGGATTGCCGCCGGTCCTTCAACAAGTGCTTCAGGCAAGGATAAGTTCAAGTTAACGATGAACAAGGGCTGGAAGATGGTAGCCGGAAAACGCCCCGGCGACTTCGACATTGTAAAGAGCCATTAGTACACCGTCGGTTAAACTAGGTCTTCATGGATAACATCCAATCCAACTATCCTCGAAAGGCTAGTCATGGGTTGCATCTTGCCGACCTTGTCCCAATTCGACGCGCCTCGACCATTGGTCAAATATCTCTGATTGTCCTAGCGCTCGTGCTCATCGCATCTTATGTTTTCCCTAGTTCGCCAGAATCCGGCAACGATGCCACTCCGTTTGTCCTTGATCTTCCCACTCTGGTGACGATAGCCTCCCTCTTTGCAATCATAGGCGCAATCTGGGGCGCCATGTTCTGGGTTACTCGCACTCACCGAGCGGTTTGCGCCCTAAGAGGCATCAAATCGCGAATGCCGTCTAGGCTCCTTGGATTTCTGAGCGGGATTCCCTTGATCACGTTCTTTCTTCCTATTTGTTACGCTCTCGACTTTCTTGTGGTTAGATCTCAGAGCGACGATATGCCGACTTTGCGATGGTACTCGCTCCTCTCTAAATCGAAAATCGTCAATTTTTTTGCTTTTGCAATTATTGCCAATTGCACTGTTGGCACCTATGACCTCATCAAAGAATATGTATGGAACAGACCAAGCACCGGTCGTTTTGGTGTTAGCGATTTCCTCCAAATGATCACTCTGTTTTCGGCAATTGCATCCGGAATCATCATCGCAAAGATCGTGAATCGGAATATCGAGTCCATCTTGAAATTGGAATAGAGCCTCAATGCGAACATCCGGCTAAACTACCAAGGCATGAGTCAAGTTCAATCCAATTATCCAAGACCATCAGATCCAATCCTGGATGGCATTGACATGCCCAAGCTGATCAAAACGGCGCAAATGGGTCAAACCTATCTTTCCGGAGTTGGATTGGCAATGATTATTATGATAGTTGCACCAATGATCGGGCATCCACTGGACAAGGAAGTAGGCATTCTTAAGTCAGTCTCAAGCATGCCTTTTGTTTTCGGATTTTTGAGCGCGATCCAATTGTACAAATGGTCAAGTCAAGCCCATAAGATCACTTTTCAGTTGCTGGGCACCTCTCCAAAGATCAAATCTATTGCTATCGGGATCATTTGTGTCTTTTCGTTCCTATTCTTCTTCATTCCCCTCAGTCACATCTTGGACTTCCTCGTCGTTCGTTCGAAGACCGCCGACGGAGAAACAATGGGCTGGAAATCGATGGCATCGAGTTCAAGGAATGTTAACTTTTTTAACCTCTCGATCTTCATCTCCTACGCCGTTTTGGCCCTTTTGTTGGTTCCTCGAGTAAGTGTAAACATTGCAACTATGATCGGACTAATAAATACCGGAGCGTTCATCGCCGCCATGATATTCGGATGCAAGGTCGTTGGTGAAATCAATCAGAACTTAGTCGACAGTATTAAGGCTCTCAAAGAACGAACAGGGACAACTTCACTAACTTCGACCCTTGCCTAGGTTTAGCTTCGTCGGTCCGTCTAACTCCACTCGGTAAACCGTGCAATCCTCATCCGGAACAAACCCTTCGGGAATCTGAATTTCAAGATCCGAAGGCACGCCCATCCAGTCCGCCATCACCGTCTTCTTGAACGGCAATTGCTGACCAGTCCCCACCACCGACACCGACTTCACATTCGTAGCGATACCTCGAACATTCACAAACTCGCGGGGCGAGTCAAACTGCATCAAATACAATGTGCAGCCATCTTTCGACAAAGTCGAAGTTCCGTAAAACAACCCTCCGGGTAGTCCCGCGACCGAGCCGAAGATTGCTTCCTCGTGCTTGTGTACCCATCGACCGAGCCCTAACAACCGCTCAGTCTGAACCGGGGTAATTGCGCCGTCGGCAGTCGGACCAACATCCAGCAATAGGTTCCCACCCAGCCCAATCGTCTCGGCAAATATCCGAACCAACCGTTTCACCGACTTCTCATTTGTGTCCTGTTTTTGGAATCCCCACGAGTCGTTGACCGTCATGCAGAACTCCCAAACGCCGTCTGGTGCCGCGACCGGCTGACCCTGCTCCGGCGTCGCGTAGTCGCCATAACCAAGCATCCGAGAATTGATAATCACATTTGGCTGCATCGCAAGCAAAAACTCCCGCAGTTCCTTCATCCGCCACTGCCGCTCGTCCCGCTCCCAGTCCCCATCAAACCATAGCAGGTCAACTTCACCAAACTCGGTACACAGTTCCTTCAGTTGCGCTCGGTGAAACTCCAAGAATCGCTCCCACGCTGCCGGATCTTCCTCTCCGTCGGCCGGAAATGCGAATCGGTTCGAGTAGTCCTTGTAGTGCGACTCGGTCGGACGGATCGACGCATAGTCGGGATGCGCCCAATCGAGGTGGCTGAAATAGAAGCCAACCTTCAGGCCTTTGGCTCGCAACGCATTCGCATAAGGAGTGATCAAGTCTCGCCCGGCTGGAGTGTCCTTCACCACGCTGCGACCATCTTGCTTGGTGTCCCACAAAGCCACGCCGTCATGATGTTTGGTCGTCAATACCGCATACTTTGCGCCCGCCTTGGCGAACAATTCTGCCCACTGGATTGGATGATAGTTTGAGGCAGTGAATCCATCAAGTTGGCTCCAATACACCTCGGGGGTCACCTGTCCGCTAAACATCGACCACGACTCGGGAATTCCCTCAACGGCGTAAATGCCGTAGTGAATGAAAATACCAAGCTTTGCATCAGGAAACCAGGGTTGCATCATGATTCGAGGAGTTTACTTTGGGAGTCATATCCCGTACCTCTTTTCGTCCTGCCTCGATTACCCAAAAAATATATGCTTTCTCGCAGGGCAAAGGTAGAGATGCCAAGCAGCCAATGCCTAGGGATTGGGGTCAAAATCGTGGACAGAATGTCGTTTTCTATTGGCCGCATCGCTTCAAGCACGCGATCTCAAAACAATTTGTTGGCCCTACACTGACAACTCCTAAATATCGCAACACCGACCACGGAGTGGTCACAGATGGTAGCCAGGGTTGTCAATTCTAAGCGACGCTTGTCGCAGAATTGACCCCTGGAAAAACCGAATCTTTCCTAAGTCCGAGGTCGCTCAGTCAGGCGTAAAAGAAGCTCAAATTCTCTTCCTCGCCCTGGACTCTGATATCTGAAAACTGATACCTGACATATGAGCGACCCCGCCAACGGCGATCTTCAAGAAACTGTAAGAACGACAACTAAAGGACTAGATGACATTGGGCATCTCGATGGATTGACCAGTCGATCGGCTAAGTCCTTTAGCAATTGATGCTTGTTTCACTGCTGCTGATCGCTCCCGACGCCCCCTCAGCTCAAATGCACTTCTTGGTCGTCCCAACAAGTCTGCAAATAATCGATCTGCCCGCAGTGAAGCGTGGCATGCCACCCCGCAAACCCCATCAACTGAGTCATCGGCACAGCCCATCCCTGTCCTGAATCCAGGGTCATTCCAACCTCTTCCGGCGTAAGTGAATCCAATGCAGCAATTACCTCTTCGGTGCCTTGCCGAAAAATTCGCTCCATCTCTACCCGACTCTTGATCGCAACCTCCTCGGCATTCCGTGTCGCCAACCATTCATCCAAGTTCTCCACCGCAGGAACTTTTCGCTCCTGAATCATGCGCGCAAACCTTCCCGCATAAAGCGCGGTATGAGCCGCAATCCGTATCGCCGACTTCGCGGACGGCGTCGGCGTCCAAGTCAGTTTGTCGTCGGGAACATGGGCAAAATTCCTAAGGAACATTTCCATTTCTTGCACGGCACTCTTTTTGCACGAAGCAACTAAGTCTTGCATCTCTGCAAGTATTCCCCATCAATAAACGAATTCTGGTGGGGGTGATGGAATTCGAATCCATTTAGTCTAGCTACCCTGGTGTTGCAGAGGGTGTTGCATTGGCTCGGCTGGCGCTTCTGGCGCGGAAATTGATGCACCGGGAATACCGATTTTCGTTCCATGTTCAGGAAAGCAGAATTACTTCTCAGCGAAAATCGTTTCCCGATGCTAAAAAGACTCTGAACATATTTCACCCGTGCAACACCCTCTTACAGACCGCCCTAGCTCCTAGCGCACCCCCCCATTTTTTCGTTATGCAAGTCTGGGATGCAGGACTCGAACCTACAGCCGCCTGTTTCCAAAACAGGAAATCTAACCATTGATATAATCCCAGCCTTGCACTTATTCTTT
>JAYVHY010000019.1:0-13089 GCA_043770615.1 Armatimonadota bacterium
ATGGCCTGGCTCGAAGAAGTCCTCGCTCATCTTGCCCCAGGCTGTGCGGGTTCGATCTAAGTAATCCGGTTCAGGCATGCCAGTGATTGTGGCATCTTAGTGACTTTCCAATTAGCTTTCGAACATCAAAATCGTATCTCGACCGGGTGGGACGCAACCGCACCAGCCATCTTTTCTTTCCAAGTCGTGTTGCGATTTGGTGAGAGCATTGATCTCCCACATGGTTGGGGCAATAACCTCGCTCTTGGTTCCAAAGTTTGATAATTCGATCACTACGTGTGGCTTTAGGGTGTGAACCCAAACCAGCACCCAGTTGCCTGAACGGATTGCCTGAATGGAGGCAAGAGGAGCGATTCCCGTGAAGGTGTATCGATCCAAATTGACCCAATCGGCTCCCACGTTGTTAATCACGATCTCGTTTTTCCCGGCAGCAAATGCTACTTCAATCGTAGCATCGGCTTCCGCCGGCTTTTTCCCACCAGGATATTCACGAGACAAAGCAACAGTGCCGTTCACACTGACTTCAAGCTTTGCTCCTCCACCCGAAACGTCAGCGACATGGAAGAGCATTTTTCCTGCAGTTGGAGCTTCGAAAACGAAGGTGACCGGCTTGGGTTGCATCTTTCGGTTTGCATCGCCTTGGATGTAGGACGATAGTTGACCGCTTTTGGCGGCGGCGGAATCGTCTGGCAGGTTAAATGTCGTCATGGACGACTCTTGCCAGCCTCGACCGGGTCGAAATGTTAGATCTCCGCCGAGTGGAACGCGAAGTTTGACGTCTTGTCGCTTGAATGTGCGGACCGGAGGAAGGATCCGCATGATCTTATTGAAGAATGCGTATTCGGCAAAGGCAGCATCATTCATCTTGTCCCAATACCAGTACTGTCCTGCGCCAGCATGTCCAGAAAAGATGGCGGACCAAAATGCTTCTCGGCGGGCAGTTTTAGCAGCTTCCGGATTGTTTTGGTCACCTTCTGCCGGTCCAACTTCGCCATAGAACATTGGTTTAGTGCCACCATTTGGCGCCGTCGCAAGCATTCCCGCAACACTTGCCGGATAGCCGTGTCCTTGCAAGAAATCTGTATGACTCCAGATGGGCTTATCGAGTTCAGAGCTTGTTGTAATAAGGTGATGGTTGGTATCGACGGAGCGCAAATACTTCGCCATTTCGTCATGCCATTTGCCAACGGTCACCCAATCTTGTTTTTGCTGGATTCGATCGACGAATTGCACTTCATTGAATAGCTCCCATGCCATTATCGAGCTGGAATAACCGAATCTGGCAACGTAATACCGGAGCAACATTTTGGTTCGTCGCTTGGCTTCCGGGTCAGAAAAGAAGTCGGAAGCCGACTTAAGAAATCCTCCATTTTTTGCGTTCCAAGGATGTTCGGGCCAATTAGGATTTACGGTTGACGAGAACATTCCGTGATGGAACAGAACGAATTGAAAATGTATACCGTTGGTCTCGGCGGCTTTGACAACTGCATCCCAGCGGTCCAAGGCAACTTCGCTCATCCAGCCATCTTTTGGATTCAGTGAGTTGGTCATCCAAAAAGGATTTCGGTCATCCCAATGGCAGCCCCACACTCGCGACCAATTCATGCCCGCCTTCTTCATGAGCGGGAAGTAGGATGGAACTTGCTTGGTTGGTGATGATCCCCAGGCTACGTTTATTCCGACTGGCCAATATGGAGCGCCGGAAGCTTTCTTAAACCACTTTCCATCGGTCTGGATCATTTCTGGCTTCTTGTTGGCGACGGTTACGGCGGCAAGCTTTACGGAAGGCTTTCCGTTGATAGTTACGTTGGCGCTGTAGGTTCCGGGCTCGGGAAGATAGCCTTTGACTTGCCACTTGTTTTTGCTAAAGAAGGCGATTCGCTCAGAGGTTTTCCCGCTCTTGGATTTGAATGCCACCTTTACGTCGTTGACGGCAGGGTCGAACGGATTTCCACTTGTGGTTATGGGCAAAGTTAAGTCAATGGGACCAAACATTGCGGGAGCAGCAGCCAAGACAAGGGGAAGAAAAACCATCAGCGCTATGTTTACCCGCTTTTGCCAGTTTGGGGTTCCCTGGACCGGGTCTGCAGGAGCCAATTCGAGACCATTGGGCATAAATTGGTAATGAATTGAAGTTGAATTCTAAGAATTCTCATTTAGTTCGGGATTTGAGCCTGCTAATTATTTTTTCATTTTTGTAGCACCTTTTTTTCGGTAATCGGAAGAAGATGGCTTTTGCCGGTTCCAGTCCAGCCATGGTGTCGCATCAAGGGTGCTGAATGCGCTCTTTCTAAAAATCTGCACGACAGATTCGCCTTCCTACTTTGATGATTTTCAATGTACACTTTACTAGACAAATGTATGCTATATTGTGTTTCGTGATTTGACGTATTTATCATCAGTTTCTTTGGATTTCTTTAGCAGGTTCCAATACTTTGCCGGCTGGAAGCCCGCGCTCCATATTGAGGTTGACTTTTGCAGTTTCGGATAATTTGCAGGCTGAAAGTTGGTGCGTCATTGTGTTGCCAGTAGGGTTTGAAAGAGTCTCGCTAACCTCCACCGCGCCGTGACCTGGAAGCTCTTAGGTTCACCTAATCGTGGCGGCGGAGGTAGCCGACTACGCGCCTTTCTTTAGATCGACGCAATGACCCACCCACAAAGCTATCTATGCTCCCAAACTATTCTGTGGATTCAGATACTTTAAGGATCGATTGAGGCAGTCGAAAGGGTCTTCGCCATAACACTCGTCTTGTTCGACCACTCCCCACTTGGTTCCAGCGTCTTCGAGGGCGGGGAGTATTGAGTGCCACGGCAGGTTGCCCTCACCAACCGGCGCGTATCGAGTTTCCCATCCGACGACACCTTTATCCTTAAGGTGAACGCAATCAAGTCGTCCACGAAGTTGTTGGATGTAGTCGACGCAGTCAGCTCCGGAGTGGACGACCCAATAGGTGTCGAGGATGAACTGCATATCGACATTTGATTCGGCGACCAAAATGTCAATGGATCGTTCTCCGTCCTTCTTTTCAAATTCGATCGCGTGGTTATGGTAAGCGAACATGAGGTCATGTTCAGCCAGTTTTTTCACTAACGAATCAACTGACATAAGCCAAGTTCGCCATTCGGTTGGACCACCGTCAAAGCAGGTCTTGGGTCCCATTCCAATTCCGATCAAATCGCAACCTAGTGTTTGGTGAATTGCAATTTCTGAATCCAAATCGTTGACCAAGTTGTCCCAAGGGCGATGGGTTGCACAACATTCGAGGCCCAAATCATCGAGCCACGATCGGAGTTGCAATGGAGAAACGTCTTTGAGAAATGCTTCCACGGCTGAGACTTGGACACCTTCATAGCCCATGTCGGCAATCTTTTTAAGCGAGTCATGAAGTCCCTCGCTGGTCCGGACGAATTCTCTTACCGTATAGAGTTGGGCGGCATATTTCAAGGCATTAATTCCTCAAGGAGAACTGGGGATCCGCCTCGGCTAGAGCTTTCGTAGATTGCGAGAATGACTTTCAATGGCTCCAACGCGGCACGACCCGTGATGAACGGATCGCGATTCTCGCGTACTGCGTTGGTGAAGTCCTGTATCTGAAGCTTGTGTGCCTTGTCCCAAGCTTTGGTGGTTTCGTCTTCCTCCAGGACGTGTTCTTTGCCGAGGGTGACATTGGGTCCAAACGGTTCGTGGTCTGCGACTTCTTTGGTGACCCAGATTTTGGCTCGATCGCTTTCAATAACAACCGTTCCTTTGGTGCCGTGGACTTCTAGCCTTTCTGCCATTCCTGGGTAAGTACAGGTCGAACCCTGGATGATTCCTATTGCCCCACTGTTGTATTCGACCATCGCGAGGGCTTGGTCTTCGACCTCGATGTCGTGCATCACGGTTCTGGTTCGGGCTTGAACGGACTTAACCCCTCCCATGATCCACTGGATCATATCGACGTAATGAACTCCCTGATTCATAAGGGCACCGCCACCATCAAACTCCCAAGTTCCGCGCCAGCCGGCGCTCTCATAATAAGCTTGACTTCGATACCATTTTGTGAATGAATCGCCTTGGACTAGGGTTCCGAGTTCACCATTTTGAACCGCATCGTAGAGCCGCCGCATATCCTTTGTCATGCGATGTTGGGAAATGCATCCGAGCTTTACTCCGGATTCTTCACAGGCATTAACCATGGCGAGACCGTGTTCAAGCGTGATGTCGAGAGGCTTTTCGGTGAGTACATGCTTTCCTGCCCTCGCAGCTCTGACCGCATATTCCGAGTGTAGACCGCTTGGAATACAGACAGAAATGGCGTCTACTTCGTTGAGAAATTCATCAAAATCGGTGAAGCTCGCAACCGACGCGTGTTCTCCCAAAGCCTTTGCCTTCTCTTCGACGATATCACAAACGGCGGTAAGGGCTGCCCCTTCTGCGCTGGTGATTCCGGTTACGTGGGTTTTGGATATGTTTCCGCATCCAAGGATCCCAAATCTAAGTTCACTCATAGTTTTTGTAATATTCCTTTGATCGCATCGGTCGCGATCTTAAATGATTCAATTCCGGTAAATCCGCCACGGTCGCCAGCAAATTGGAGATGTGGCTCGATTGACAACACTCCGTTCCATCCCTGTGCGTTCAGCCAGGTCAACGTTTCGGGCAGTTGTCCAACACCCTCGCCAGCGGGAACGACTTTCTTGTCTTCACGAGCATCTTTGATATGGATGGTTTCGAGGTGGGGTAGTAGCCAGGGAAACCAGTCATTCATAGCTCTGAAGCCGATTTGGACTGTGTTTGCAAAGTCAAAAGCGAAGCGAAAATTTGGCGATGCAAATCTCTCCATCAGTTTTTTGGCTTGCCCCGGATAAGCACCGAAGTACTTGGCATCGTTCTCGTGCATGAGGACGACGCTATGATTGGTGGCGAGATTGATTTGGGGTTCCATCCAGGCGCAGACTTCGTCGAAGTCGTTGCCTTCGGGAGTGAAGATTCGGATTCGATTTGTGCCCACAACCTTGGCAATCTCAATGGCTCTCGCGAGTTTTGTGAGTTCATCGCTGGATTGGGAGTCAGCCATCCCTACTTTGTTAACCGGCGAACCAATGCAGTTGATGAAAACACCGTGTTCGCTGGCTTTGAGTTTGTATCCGTTGGCTTCGCAATCAGTAAGTGCCATAACGTTTTTTCCAAAGGCGGAACGCATGTCGACGAGGTGGATGTCGTTTTCTTTTAGGTTTGCGAATTGAACGTCCAAGTCGGCATCGATTTCATCGGCAAAGGCACTTAGATTCCAATTCATGCTTCTCGGTTGAGCCCGTTCGTGGGAACTGGCTGCATGAACTTGGTATATCCGATTTTGGTCAGCCTTTGCTGGAGTTCAGTGGGGTTGTCACATAAGGCAATGACAGTTCCTCCCATTCCGGCTCCTGCCAATTTGGCGGCTTTTGCTCCGCTATTTAGACAATGTTGTACTAAGCGGTCAATATCGTCACCAGAACCTCCCAATTCTTGTATGATTTGGAAATTGCGGTTCATTGCGTCGGCTAAAACTTCGAGCGTGATTCCAATCTTCGTCGCCCGAGCAAGATTTGCCAATTCCTTGATATGTTCTTTTACCTGTTTATCTCCACTAAGCCAACGGTCGCGGATTGGACCGTGGACGGAGCCGCTAAGGCGCTCAACGCCGGTAGTGACGAGAAGAAACTGCCTGGGAAGGTCGGCGGGAAGCAAAGTCCCGAGCGGACCACTGTCGATGGGGTGCTTGCCATGAAAGTCAAGGTAGCTAAGTCCGCCAAGGACACACATGTAGGCGTCTTGGTACCCGCACACGATTCCGGCTTCACGGAGTTCGATATCTCGAACCAGTTCAGCAAACTCGCGCATGTCAGCCGGAAGCTCTTCCCCTCGGACGATTTGGATGGAGGCGACAGTGGCCGCGAGAAGTGCGGTTGAACCTGAGAGTCCACTTGAGCGAGGAACATCGGTGTTCCACGTGACTTTGTATTTCTGGTCACCTGGTAGTGGAAGACGATTGATGGCGGCATCCCAGAGGCGAGTATCTTCGGGCAATTCCCATTGCTTGGATTCTTCGATCGTACATCGATTGCGGGCGGGGATTGTGCACGAGATGACGCATCCGCCGTACATGTCGCTGGGGTTTCCGATGATTCCGGCTCGACCGGGCGCAGAATAGGTGACTTTCACCGCGAAAACGCCTCGACTGCCATTTGATACCCTTCTGGGCTCCCGCAGTCATATCGACGATATGTTTGGTCTAGGAAGCAGCCAGCAATTCTCATCCCTTGATTCATCGCTTCGGTAAAGAATCCTGACATGTCAATCTCGATGCCATCTAAAGGAGCTGCGCTAACAGTCTGTATCAGAAGTTCTCCTGCTTCGCCGGAAAGTTTGTAACGTCCGGTGATCGCCCAACGGCTCGCTGTTTGTTCGGCAGTTGGCTTTTCGAGCATTCGGGTTACCCAGCCATTGTCATCGACTTCGCAAATTCCATATAGCCTGACTTCCTCGTCGGAAACCTCGCTGAGAGCGAGAACAATGTCACCTTCGCCCATCGCGGCCATTTTGGAAGCAGGATCTCGAGGTAGGAAAATGGCATCGGGCAGAAAGACTAAGTTTGTTTCTTCGCTAGAGACTCCACTCGCAATTGCCGGCGCGAGTCCGCGTTGTGGCATCTGGGGAACCCAAGGCACACCGTCCGGCAATTGACCCTTATTGATATCCCAGACCACAATGGCTTGGTCGCAAACGTCAAATGCCTGATCGAGGATATGTTGGATCAGGGTGGTTTCGCCAAGGGGAAGTAGTTCTTTGGCGGAGCCACCAGTCACACTCAACATTCGAGTGCCGTGGCCGGCCGCAGGGACTACCGCCCTCACGACGCTGGGCGGGCTCGCAGATGCGCCCATTCCCGAAGGGCTTCCATATCTTCTCTCATCATGACACTAAGCGGTACGCAAGCTTCGACTTCTTTGTTGAGATCTTCTTGAATCAAATCTCGACCTTCGTGGAATGCACGCTGGAGCGACGCGATGACGACCGTTTCGATTTCGGCACCACTAAACCCTTCGCTCTTTTCTGCCAAGAGCTTGATTTTAAGTTTGAATGTCTTTGGATCGCGATGCCGTTTCTTCAAGTGGATATCGAAAATCTGTTCTCTTTCTTTGAGCTCAGGCAAGTCGATGAAAAATATCTCGTCGAAGCGTCCTTTTCGGAGGAGTTCGGGGGGCAAGGCGGAGACGTCATTGGCGGTAGCGATGAGGAAGACTGGAGCAGTTTTGTCTTGCATCCACGTTAGGAATGTCGCAAATACTCGCGCGGTGGTGCCGCTATCTCCGGCGGAGCTGGTTCCGGCGAAGCCTTTTTCGAGTTCATCGGCCCAGAGAATGCATGGGGCAACCGATTCAGCGGTACTGATGGCTTTGCGAATATTCTCTTCGCTTTGCCCGACGAGGGAGCCAAAAATTCGACCCACATCGAGCTTTAGCATGGGAAGTTTCCAAGTCGCAGCGATGGCTTTGGCGGTCAATGACTTTCCGCAACCTTGAACGCCGAGGAGCAAGATTCCTTTCGGAGCAGGAATACCAAATTCCCTTGCCTTATCGGTAAAACTTGTGGTTCGCTGATCGAGCCATTCCTTAATGTTGTCCATTCCTCCAACATCAGCTAATGAGGTGTTGGGCGGATAGTACTCAAGGATTCCGCTCTTGCGAATGATTTGCTTCTTTTCGTCGAGGACAACGTTTTGGTCGAATTTCTTTGACTCGACAATTGATCGGGCTAATACGGATTCAATTTCATCCAAGGTTAGACCCTGACAACTCTTAATCAGAACTTCTCGATCGGCTGGCTTAAGGGTTACATCAATTTTTGGATTGTCCTTCATTTGGGCAATCGCAGTATCGAGAACCTTGGCGATTTCATCGCCGTCTGGAAGTGGGAAATCTACAACGGTGATGTCTTTTTCTAGGTCGGATGGCAAGTTTAGGCTCGGACCAAGAATAATGAGCGTTTGTGACCGAGTTCTGAGTTTGAAGGCGATATCGCGGAGCAAGCGCATGACTCTCGGATCTTTCATGTACGGGTGAAAGTCTTTGAGAAGGAAGATTGCACCTTCGTTGGCTTGATATATTTGGGCAAGTGCTTCTAGCTCGGGAGAGAGGGTTGACCGGGTTTCGGGCTGAACAATTGGCGGCTTCATGCCTTGGGTCAAGGTCCATACGTTGAGGGTCCGTTTCAGGTCGGTCGCAATTGTCTGGAGGGTCGATTCGATTCGCCGTTCTTCCCACGAAACGATATAGAGGATCGGATACTTCGACCTAACAAGAATTTCAATCTCTTTGAGCGCGGACATCTAGGGAAAAGTTACCCGTCTTGGGTGACTTTGGTTTCATGAATCAACGGCTATCTGGTGGTAGAACGATTGAATTTTACTCTCCCACCGGTTTGCGTTGCGGTCAAGCTCAGCGGCTTCCTCGACTAACGAGGCAGATTTTGGTGGGGCTTTTGCCCTACTTGCATATAAATTCCATAAAAACTTTTCTGGTTCTGAGGAGTCTGAACAACTGAGGGGAATGGTTGACATTTGACGTTTAGGTTCGGAACTTGAACTAAAATCAAATCAGTACGTTATTCCGTAAGTGGGGAAAGCGGCAATGTCTGAAAACGCTGAAAATAGTGTTTACCAAAAAGAGAGTTTAGAGCAATCCATCGAAGGAGCATTTTCGCCCCTATGGGAACTTGGTGTGCTCGGCGTAAAGCTGACCCTCTCGCATCAGATCGTTAAAATCAAGGTCTATCTGCTCGGTGAGTTTGAAGAAACGGTCCTTAATCCCGCCCTAGAAGAGCTAGAGTCTAGGTTTGATGAAACCTTCAACATTGAGCGGCAAATTGTTCATGGCATTGTTCCTGCTGCGAAGGTCATGACCCAGATTTTGGACTAGCCCAAAATCGCCATTTGTACGACTTTCCCGGAAACCTGGACAGTACCAATTCGTCAGAAAGACATGATTATTTCTTTGCTTTTAACAATTGCTGAAGATCGAAACATCTTTTTTCAAGATAGCTTGCTTACAAGTGCCCAATTTGCTCGGGTTGCAAACAGCCTGATATCGGTAGGAGAGGCGAAAGCAGCAAAGTTTCTGATTGATGAATCGCAAAGTAAGAGCGGTCTGTACGCGGGGACTCGGAATATACGAGCTTGTCACATGGCCCGGCTACTTTTCCGCTCGAAGGGAGATCAGCCGCTTCGCGCCCCAATGCTGGGCGGAACGGATCTTCCTCGTCACTCTATGCCGGTGAAGGATTGGCCAGATCTTCCGTTCGTTGAGCAAAACGGAGTTTGTTTCGAACTCACCGAGTCGTATATGCTGGCTGGTGGACCGGGAGAGTCCTGCGCAAGTTACATTGCTTATTGCCAGAAGGAAGGTAATTTCAGGTCGGATACTTTGAAAGTTCCAAGTGTGTCTGAAACTAAGAAGGCTTAAGATGACCTTCTTTCAAGCCCTCGTTGGAAGAACATTCGATGGAGTTACTCCTCTCCATCCGAGAGCTACCAAATGACGCCAGGGTTCATTTTGGATCGACTCCGATTTCAAATTGGCATGTAGCTCAATGAGCGATGCTTAGCCCAAAATCTTGGTTAGTTCTTCGATGAAGATGGTGACTTCTTCGTCGTTTCCGACGCTTACTCTTAGGCAGTTTGGCAGCCCCAGTACGTCTCCCGATCGGGTGACTATCCCTTGCTCAAGTAACGCTTGAAACACCGGACGAGCTGGCTTCCCAAGATCAGCGATGATAAAGTTCGCATAACTCTGATATGGCTTTGCTCCGAGATTGAGAAAAGCCTGTTGCATCCTTTCCAATCCACGGCGGTTCAACTCAACCGTTTTTTCTAAATGATCGGTATCGGAGAGGGCAGCGATTGCTGCGACTTGGGCAAGACAGTTGACGTTAAATGGTTCCCTTGCTCGATCAAATGCATCCGATATTTGCTCGGACACAAAAGCATAACCAACTCGGATTCCGGCAAGCCCATAGGTCTTACTGAAAGTTCTCATTCCAATGACATTGGGATGCTTCCGAACATAGTCAAGGGAATTTGGAAAACCTGGCGTTCCGTCAGCAAACTCAAAGTACGCTTCATCAAGCACCACAACGACGGATTGGGGGATTGAGGCGAGGAAGCTATCCAACTCTTCTATCGAAACAATCGTTCCGGTCGGGTTATTTGGGTTGGCGATAAAGACAAGTTTCGTGTTGGGTGTGACAGCCTTGGCGATTGCTGGGAGGTCGATTCGCATGTCTTCGGACAGAGGAACCTTTACCAGTTTGCAGTCCGCTAGTCCGGCGGCGGCATCATATCGGACAAATGAAGGGTTGCCGACGATGATTTCATCTTCTGGAGACCCTAGCAGTATTTGGCCAAGCATATGGATGATTTCGTCGCTACCATTTCCGACCACAATTTGAGCCATAGGCAAGTCGTAATGCTTTGATAATGCCTCACGTAGCGAATGCGCGGAAGCATCAGGGTAGAGGTGAATATGATCTGCTGCCTTCTTAACGGCAGCGACAGCCAACGGAGAGGGGCCGAGTGGGTTCTCGTTGCTTGCAAGCTTGATTACTCTGGTTAATCCCAGTTCGCGCTTGACTTCATCGATTGGTTTGCCCGGAGAATAGGGCGACATCCGCAGGACATTACTACGAAAAGGAATTTCAGCCATTAGCGGAAGTTGATGAAGTCAACCGGGTATTCGAGCGGCAGACCTTTCACAAACTGCATGCACTTCTGGAGGTCGTCTTTGCTCTTGCCGGAGACGCGGACTTCCTCGCCCTGAATTTGGGAATTGACTTTCAGCGATTTATTATCGCGGATTTCTTTTGTCAGTGCCTTGGCTTTATCGGTTGGAATGCCTTGCTTGAGTTCGACTTTGCAGCGGACGGTAATGTTGCCGGCCGGCTCAAGCTTGCCGTATTCGATTTGGCGGGCATCGATTCCTCGCTTGAGCATTTTGCTGAAGACGATATCTTTCAGTTGATCCATCCGGAATTCATCATCGGCGACCAAGGTGATGTCCATTTTGCCATCATATATGATTTCGATCTTGGTGCCTTTGAAATCATAACGATTCAAAATCTCTTTGTCAGCCTGATCCATGGCGTTTTTCAACTCCATTTGGTCGACTTTGGAGACGATATCGAAGCTAAATTCTACTGCCAAGTTACACCTTCTCCAAATCGTTTGAATCTACCAACAGCATAAAGTGGGTATCAAATTCGAGTTCTTCCTTTGTGAGTTCTTTTCGTTGAATTTCGCTGACGTTGTCGACAAACTTTTGACGCATTCTATTGGTTGCTTCTTTGTGAACATCCTTTGACGCTTTGCTGAGTGATTCATGATCAATCTGAACCGCAATTTCCTTTTCGCCATAGATGTTTTGAACCGTGCCAAGTAAACCAGCCATGTGGTCAAAATACTTATTGCCTTTTCGATCATCTTCGGTCACTTCGCGGGTTTTAATTCTAACGCGATCGCCTTCACTGAGTTTCATGCTAACAGGATACCCGTAGGTTCAAATTCAGAACGGCATCTTGAGCAATTCCGAAACTGATTTTCCGGTTGGGGGTAAGAGCTCCATAACCGGAACGACGCTTGTTGTTGCACTATTGAGATTGCTGAGCCTTGCCTCAAATGGTCCGACTTCTGAGCCGTTCTGGATCAGATAACCAAGTAGGACACCTTGGGAGGCAGACATAAGGAACCTTACCGCTTCATCGAGATCGGCGGATTCGACTCCAAAAAGTTCAATTTCGGGTTGAACGAATTTGATTAGCCCTTTGGTAAAGACGTGGAACTTGTCGCCGTCCGGTTTTCGGTGGATAAACACGTGTTCTCTTGAGTCAACGCTAGGATCGGTGCGTGGTCGCATGATCACTTCACCGGGGAAGAGATATCGTTCGGCAATGGGATCAGCGATAACTGCCTGAGTTGCTTCTCCGAGGCGGGTTGCAATCCCGAGGATGAAATCTAGCGACGGGTAGACGTCAGGATCATGGCTTTCAAAGTTCAGTTGAATGAGATGCCAGGTTGATCGGAGTCGAATTAATAATTCGGGCGAGATTTTTGAAGCCGCTGGGCTGGTCGCGATTGCATCGGGCGAAAAGCCGGCTTCTTCGGCACTCATGACCATCATGCGGACAACAGATTTTTGGTCCTTGCTGGCAAGAGCGTATGCGCCCCGAAGCATCGGTGCGTCGAGAATGCCTTTGTCTTTGCCATCAACCAATGGCACGCCGAAACCTTCTATTGCGCCATTGGATCCTTTTGGATTGATGATGGCGGTGATTGGGGGCAATACTGGGGTGCCAGCGAGGACGGACAAATAGAAGCTCTTGCTGATCCCAAAGCCGGGACCAAGCGGTTTCGCGAACTTCCAAAACTTGCGCATGGGAATAGTTTAACAGTTTGCAGATGTCAGTTTGCTCAATAAGGTTATGGCGAGGTGAGAGTATCGAGATTCGTGTTCCCAGACATGGATGACCTACACTCCCGGTTCGGCAAGAAGTGTCGATTGCCTCTGTGGATTTGCCTTACCGACCTCTCTTCCAAAAAGAGGAAACTCAGTTTTCCACGATCCCAAATTTAAAACTGACCGCCAAGACAGGTTTTTTTGGGCGAGGCATCATGCCGACTGTCGATCAAACAAAAAAGCCGCCTTGGATTATCCAAGACGGCTTTTTGTAAAAATGCGACTGACTAGTCCTTGAAACCAGGGAGTCGTCGACCTTTCCAATAGCCTTCTGGGCTTGCATTGTGATTAAGTCGGAATGGCTCGCCATCGACCTGCTTTGACAGCGTGATCTCCGGAAGTTTGGCCGTGTAATTCGTTCTTCGCAGAGCGGTTCTCTGGTGACTAAAACGTCGTTTTGGATTTGGCATTCTTCAGGTTCCTCTCTTACTTCTTCTCTCGGTGAAGCGTATATTTTCGTAGATTTGAATTGAACTTCATCAACTCAAGTCGGTCAGGGGTGTTACGCTTGTTTTTGCTAGTCGTGTAATAGCTTTTCCCATCCTCGGTACACACGAT
>JAYVHY010000020.1:0-2538 GCA_043770615.1 Armatimonadota bacterium
GGACAGCTAAAAGTCACCTATCAGGTCTGTAAGGACGGTGTTTGTATTCCACCTCAGCCCTTCGAACTTGACCTAAAGTCGGCAAAAGTTGTAACCGAATCATCGAAACCAACAGCTCAATCCCCGGGATCAAAAATAACCGACACTGGAGAAAAAAGTAGAATTGACCAAGCCAAAGCAAAGGGCATTTTTGCTTATATTTGGCTCGCAGTAGGTGCTGGATTCATTGCCCTCTTAACACCTTGTGTGTTTCCGATGATTCCCATCACAGTAAGCTTCTTTTCTAAAAAGAAGGAGGGTGAATCAAGCCTACAAGCGGCTCTTCTCTATTGCGCCGGAATCATTGGTACATTCACGGTGCTTGGACTTGCGGTATCGGCAGTCGCGGGTGCGACCGGCCTTAGTCGACTCGCAAACAACCCATGGATGAACCTCGGACTAGCGATCATCTTTATCGTGTTGGCGTTGTCGCTCTTCGGTGTGTTCGAAATCGGGCTACCTTCCAAGTTTGTTAACAAGTTTGATTCGACTGGCAAGTCCAAGTTCCTGGCACCTATCCTGATGGGCCTGACTTTTAGCCTAACTTCCTTCACCTGCACCCTTCCCTTCGTCGGAGGTGTATTGGTTAGCGCCGCCAACGGTGAATGGTTCTACCCCGCAGTAGGCATGCTCGTTTTTTCAACAACCTTTTGCATTCCATTTTTCCTCCTTGCACTCTTCCCAGAAGCCCTATCTAAGCTGCCAAAGTCAGGCGCATGGATGGTCACCGTCAAAGCATTTATGGGATTCATCGAGCTCATAGCCGCCGTTAAATTCCTCAGTACTTTTGAACTTAGCTTCGAAATGGGTTGGCTGACGCGGGAAGTAAATCTTGCCCTTTGGTTCCTCCTCCTGGTGCTTGCTGCGATCTACCTCTTTGGTTGGATTCGGCTGCCAAAAGTTGATGACGGAAAAATCGGCCCTCTTCGGATCGCTTTTGGAGTTGGAACGATGCTCCTCGCCCTCAGGATCGCCGCAGCCATGAACGGAAGCACGCTTGGCAAACTCGAGGGCTTCCTACCTCCATCACCTTATCCAGGCATTAAGTCAGAAGCGACGGTTGCGACATGGGAAAAGGACTTCTTGCCCGATTTTGAAGTGGCAAAAGCAAAGGCTAAGGAAAACGGCAAACCGATCTTTATTGACTTCACCGGAATATATTGCACCAACTGCCGAGTCATGGAGCGGACTGTATTTCCAAATGCCAAAGTTCAAGCTCAATTCGAAAAATTCAACAAGGTTTCTCTCTATACGGATCGAACTCTACAAGACAAGTATAAGGAGAGCGACGGACGCAATGCTGCACTTCAGCAGAAGTTAGTTGGCACGGCGACTCTTCCAACCTATGTGGTCGTCAAGCCCGATGGAACAACGGTTGTCAACTCCACCGAGTTTAAGGACAATGTTGACGACTTTGCCAAATTTCTCGAAGAGGCATCTAAGTGAGCTCGACAGGCTCAGCCTTAAACTGCTCTAAGAACCTAAGATCGTTCTCCATAAAGTGTCGTAGGTCGTCAACGCCGTATGACATCATGGGAATTCGCTCGACACCAAGCCCAAAAGCAAAGCCGGAGTACTTCTCGGTATCAATACCATAAGCTTCCAAGATGTTCGGATGAATCAAACCAGCCCCTCCAAGCTCGACCCAACGACCATCAAATAGCTTCGGAGTAGAGATCGCATAGTCCACTCCCGGCTCAACAAAAGGAAAGAAGTCAGGACGGAAACGAACGGTTACATCCTTGCCAAACATCTGCCGGGCGAAGATTCCCAAAGTCCCCTTTAGGTTAGCCATCGAGACCTTCTCGTCAACCATGAAGCAGTCAACTTGGTGAAACGTATGACTATGAGTGCGATCAACCGCCTCGTTGCGGTAGGTTCGTCCAACCGTGAAAACTCGTAAAGGCAACGATCGCTTACCGTCTCGAACCTCTTCAAAAATATGACCTTGGAGGTCGGTGCATTGGGTTCTTAGCAGAAAGTCATCGTCAATGTAAAAGGTGTCCTGGTCATCCATCGCAGGATGATCAGGTGGATAGTTGAGGGCGCCGAAGTTATAGCCCACCGTTTCAATCTCTCGGCTCTCTTGATACTCGAATCCAAGTCCGCTCAGCACTCGCTTGATCTTATTGGTAGTTTGTTGCAAGACATGCTCATACCCGACTCGAGTTGCTCTGGCTGGCATCGTTACGTCAATGCGCTCGTTCTCGAATTGGGCAGACATTTCTCCACCCTTTAAGTCTGCGTCTCGAAGTTCCAAAGCGTCTTCAACTGCCTTCTTTGCCGCATTTACTGCCTGACCAAACGCTTTTTTGTCGCCCTGGTAGGCACCAACTTCCCGGAGCTTGCCCGATATGAGCCCACTATTCCCCAAAAACTTGATCTTTAGTTCCTTGAGCTCTCCGGTTGAAGAGGCAGACTGGACCTCAGCCAGGGCCTGGTATTGGAGCGAAGCAACTTCTTGCATGAACGTATAGTTTAGCATTGCAGTCCAAATTT
>JAYVHY010000021.1:0-13021 GCA_043770615.1 Armatimonadota bacterium
TCCGCAAAGGCGATCGCAATGATCAAGGATGCGGTTGGCGATGTCGAAATGGGCACCGAGTTCACCGGCGTCGTAACCCGAATCATGGGTCGCGGTATCTTGGTCGAACTTAGCAACGGCAAGCAAGGCTTTGTTCCTAAGGAGCAAATCACCCTCAAAGAAATCGGACGTATCGAAGAAGTTGTGATCATGGGCGACACGCTCAATGTTAAGACCTTCGAGCTTGATGAAATGGGTCGATTGAACCTAACCGCTATCGGTGTCAAGCAAGACCTCGAAACCCTTGAGGGTAACGAAGACGGAACCCCTCCTCCATCACAAGGTGGCGGCGGTGGTGGCGGTGACCGAGGACGTGGTGGAGATCGCGGACGAGGCGGACCACGACGAGATGGCGGCGGCGGCGGATTCCGTGGCGGCGGAGATCGAGGCGGACCTCGACGAGACGGTGGCGGCGATCGAGATCGTGGTCCACGTCGAGACGCAGCCCCGAGTGGTCCTCCAAGAGACGGCGGCGTTTCCGGAAGCAGCTCAGGCGCACCAGAAACCAAGTTCCGAAAACGAACCTGATAGGAGCGCGGGCGTCCCGCCCGCATAAAAAGAGCCTCACTCATTTGAGTGAGGCTTTTCCTTTTCTAAATATGCAGGCGGGACGCCTGTAAAAATATTCCTTTCTAGAAACATTTTCAAAAAAACTTTCTAGACGACCACTTTGAATCTAAAAGTAGGTGAAACTTCTCATCGAAAGCCGGTTTCTGATGCCCCAAATCGACACCCGTGCTTGACAAGCCCAAGACAAATGAGTAACAATACTCTCCCTAAGATGAACCCTTATCATAAACAAGGGTGCTGATGTCGGTTAATCGTGACAGATAACTGACCTTGGCACGAAAACTTAACTCGACACAGCGAAGCAGGTCAATGAACCCGCTTCCCAGATTCAATTTACGCGGGCCGAATAATTTGGCTTATCTTTTAGGTAGATCAACCGCCAGGTTAGTCACTTGTCTGCGTACTCAAATTCACAATTTGTACGGGCCGATGCTTTTGGGTTTTCGGAACTGTTGGTCGCTGGTTCGAATCCGGCCCTGCTTATCGCACGATTCGCAGGTAGCTCAGTCTGGTAGAGCCGCAGATAATATCCAGAGCGAACCTTGCCCGTACTCTGACAACAATTTTGTGCGGGCCGAAGCTCGTTGGTTATCGCCTGTCACGCGGATGGTCGCCGGTTCGAGTCCGGCCCTGCTTACCGAAAGGTTTGCAGGTAGCTCAGTTGGATAGAGCATCTAAACACCAACAGCATAACTTGCCCGCACTTCATACAATTTGACCTTCGGGCCGATGAGACTGGGTTATCCCTCCATCAACATCGGTTACTGTTTGGGGGCTTCGGCGGAAAGGCCGGCCGATCTTGCTCGCGAGGTTGAGGTGTTTGGAGCACGGCCTGGTAATCGGACCAATCTCGCACTTGTCCGAAGGTCATAAACAATTTCTTGTGGGCCGCAGGTTTGGTTTATCAGGTTAAGGCCGAAAGGCAGATCCGGTTCGTATCCGGAAACAATTGAGGAAACTTGATTGCTCAAAACCAGGCCGACTATTGCCCGCGAGATTAAGACAAACAAAAGAAACAGGAGAAAGAAAAGAAAATGAAATACAGCAAGTTGTTCAATATGAGGATCACGCCTCAGAGCGTAGCCATTCCGTTGTCAGGGCAAACCCCTAACCACGCTGGTGGCTATACCTGGACAGTTGATCGGTGGACCATGCTTGATCGATTCTTGATCCTTGGGTGCGAAAGCGGAACCTTCTATGTTCGAGAGCAAAAGCTCTTGATGCAGAATGCTCAGAGCGTAGTCGAAGCGATCAAAGAAGACGGAGAGCGTGTAGTGAATCGGATTATGGAAGTGAGTACGAAAGGACTCGCACCAAAAAACGATCCTGCCATCTTCGCTCTCGCTTTGGCCGCCTCGGTTGGAGACGAAAAGACTCGAACTGCAGCCTTTGCCGCCTTGCCAAAAGTATGCCGAACTGGTACTCACTTGTTCGCATTCGCCGAGGCTTGCGATGGAATGCGTGGTTGGGGTCGAGGACTTCGAAAGGCGATCGCAAAGTGGTACAACGCCCAAACTCCGGAAGCTTTGGCTTATGGGTTGGTGAAGTACCAAGCACGTGGCGGTTGGTCAAACCGAGACTTATTGAGGCTTGCCCACCCAGTTGCGACTTCCGAGCAGCACAACATTTTGTACAAGTGGGTCGTCGATGGTGAATTGACCGGAGACGCACCGTTGGTCCAAGCTGTACAAGCTTTGCGAGAAGTACATGATCTTGAGATCGCCGTGAAGATGATTGAAGAGTTCAAGATTCCTCGCGAAGCGATTCCAACTGAAATGTTAAACGAAACCGCGATTTGGAAAGCATTGCTCACCGATATGCCTTTGACGGCAATGATTCGAAACTTGGGAAACATGACCAAGATCGGATTGTTGAAGCATGGATGGTTTCACGGAGATTCGGACGCGGTGCAAACCGTGGTCTCGAAGCTTCGAGATGTCGAGCGATTGCGAAAGTCAAGGGTTCACCCAGTTGCAATTCTTGCCGCTTTGAACACCTACCAAGGTGGAAAGAGCATCAAGGGTAGCGGTGAGTGGAAGCCAGTGAAGGCAATTACAGATGCTTTGGACGAAGCATTTTATGCCTCGTTCGGAAACGTAAAAGTGACCGGAAAGCGAATTGTTGTCGGGCTCGACGTGTCGGGTTCGATGGCAGGAACGATGGTTGCTGGTGTTGCTGGACTTGATTGTCGAAGCGCCTGTGGAGCGATGGCATTAATCACCGAATCGGTGGAAGATGCCGTTACTCACTTGGCGTTCGATACCAACGTGTACAAGTTGGGAATCAGCCGAAAGATGCGTCTTGATGCAGTTGTAAAATTGCTTGAGCGCACTGGCGGTGGAGGTACTGACTGCGCGGCGCCAATCCGATTTGCGATCGATAACAAGATCAAAGCGGACGCGTTCGTAATCTACACTGACTCGGAAACTTGGTCGGGATCTCAACATCCTGCCCAAGCTATCGCGGAATACAGGCGAAAGATGGGAATCGATGCAAAGTTGGTTGTTGTTGCAATGGCATCAACGAGGACTACAATCGGAGACCCTGGTGACGCCGGTACTTTGAACGTAGTGGGATTTGACTCGTCGGTTCCACAAGTCATCGCTGAGTTCTTGTCTCGATAACCTCATTAGGGCCTAGAATTTAAAATCTAGGTCCTAATAAAACAAGTGCGGCACAAACCGAGCGAGATTATCCGTGATAATCCCGTCCGTCTCTCGAATACCAATCCCCCGAGCCGTTTCACCAACGATCCAGCTTCCGATCACCGGATGGTTTCCATCAAAGTTTGGAATCTCGACATAGTCCTGATATACGTATCCCGACTCGCTATAAGGTCCTTCCCTTTTCTCCCACGTCGTACCAAAAATCTCCACATTAGAACCTTCACGACCCAAAAGCGCTTTCTTAACATACCGAGCCATTCCGCGAGGTCCATCAAGGTGAGATTGGAGAAGATAAGGTGAAGTAGGAAAGAGCTCCCAAAGCACGGCAAGCAAAGCCTTGTTCGAAAGGAGCATCTTCCAAACCGGCTCGACCCATTGACACTCCCTCATGGTTGACAAAGCATTCTGACCAAACTGCTCATTGACCATCCATTCCCATGGATAGAGTTTGAAGATTGTCCAAATGCGACTACCTTGAAGATCGACAAACCACTTTCGCTCCGAGTCCCAACCAATATCTTGCATCAGAATCGACTGAGTTGCCAGTCCAGCTTCTTGCGCCGTATCGCGCAAGACCGCGACCGTTAATTCATCTTCCCAAAGGTCACCGTGACCAAAGTGAATCTGGCTCCCCAAAATTTTTCGATTAGCCTTCAGCCAATTCCATTGTTCAACCAACCCTTCCCAAATTGAATTGAACTGATCTTTCTGGGGATACAACTCTTCCAGCCACTTCCACTGGATAACCGCTGCTTCTAACAGGGCCGTAGGAGTATCGGCGTTGTACTCCAACATTTTTGGAGGACTATTGCCGTCGAAAACAAAATCGAATCGTCCATATAGGGTAGGTGGTTCTGCTTCCCAGGCCCATTCAATTGCATCGATCGTCGCTGTGTTTAGTCCAAATTGGGCATACGCTTTCGTGTCAATAATGTGCTGAACTGCTTCCAGACACATGCGGTGACATTCGTTGGTCGCCGTTTCTAGCTCGCTGATTTCCGCCGCAGTGAATTCGTAGTAGGCACTTTCATTCCAATACAGTTTGTCGTCCTCCGTATGGAAGACAAGACCAGCCTGTTCGACTTTCTGTCGCCAATCGGGGCGGGAAGCAATGGGATTGCGTCTCACGGTTAACTAAAACTTGAGCTGCTCGACGAACTGCCACTGCTACCAAAGCCACCACGAGATATTACCGACCCATTTGACGATTTTATGTCGTGCCCCTCTGGTGCGGTAGATGTGAAATTCCGCATCCGGCCATTACTCATTGAGCCACCATATCCCCAACCCATGCTCCGATAAAGCATTCCACCGTGATAGTAGCCCGGATAGTATCCGGATGAAGACGTACAAAGTGCATTATCAACCGGTTTGTTGGTGGTTGTATCAAAACAAACGGTCCCAGTCTCAGTGCGCATTCTGGCATACCTTCCGCCTCGATAGGTCGACGCAGTTACCGGGCTCGAACAAGCAGTATCCGGTAGTACTGTTCCCGATGGGTCAACACATCGTCTGACCGAAACGGGACTCGAGCACCCCGACAAAATTAACGCCGCAACCGTCGCGCAAAATGTGGCGGGTACTGCAGCCGACTTTTTCATTTCTTCATATTACAAGAATTCGGAGTCATCGGTTACGTGATCGAATGGTCCTTTCGATCCTTTTTTAGTAACAAAGTACTACTTAGGAGGCCCTTACAAGTTCCTTGAGCCAGGCGATTCCGTGCCGAGTAGCTTCGATACCATCGTCACCACACTCCATTTCAAGGTCTATCGAAATTGATTGACCATCTAAACGCTCTAAGAGCACTTTAAGCGTTTCTCGGATTTGCACAACTCCTTCTCCAAGTCGACACCCATTGTAGTGAAGGCCAGCATTCGATCGGTAGGCACCGGATTCGACCCACCGGAAGTCCTTAACGTGGATCAGTGACGGAACCGGAAGATATCGGGCAGCCTCAACTGGATCTACGTCCGCCAACAGAAAGTTGCCGATATCAAAACACAGTCCAACATTGCTCTTGTTTAATGGTTCGAGGATGGATTCGAGCCTCGACGGACTAGCAAAGACCGCCCCATGATTTTCCAGCGCGAGTGTAACCGATTGGTCCGATAGATCTTTCAATGCATCAATCGTGCTGTATCGAACCAATTCGACACTGTCGCTAGACGTCGGATTTCCCGAGAAAACCCGAACAACCGGGGCAGAAAATGTCTTGGCGAGCTTGATCCCCAACTCTATTTTCGCTCGCTCAACCTTCAATCGTGTAGCGTCTTCATGATTGAAATCGTTGGTTACACAAACCGCGTGGACATTCATTCCATACTGATTCAGCGCCATTAGAGCTTCTTTCGAGAATTCTTGAATCGTCTCATCTGATGGCAGGTGATCACGAATCACGCCAGGAGCATACAAGAACGCATCCAATAACTCAATTCCATCTGCACCTGCCTCATGAGCAAATTTGATGAACTTTGCAATTGGCATATCGCCATTTCGCCAAGCACTCAGTACCGAGTACCAGGAGATTCCTAGCGAGACATTGTTACTGCTGGACAAGGAATTGGTAGATTGGACTGTAAAGGAGTACTGTGCCAACTACGCCAACCAAACAGATGGCTAAAGCAAATTTTGTGTTGATACAAACTTCATGACGAATCTCTTCTTCGCTCTCGTGGATTGAAAAAGCGGCCTTAATAATCTTAAGATAGTAGAATGCCGCAAAGGCTGAATTTGCAAGCAACACGATGGCAAGCCAAACTTCCTCTAGCCGAACCAGATGAGTGACAAACAGAGCCTTTCCTACAAAACCAGCAACGGGGCCAATACCAATTTGGGAAAGGACAAAAATCAAGAGAGCGGCCGCTAACCCAGGGTTCCTTCGTGATAAGCCTCGCAATGAATCGAAAGTAAATGGTTGCCGATCATCTTTGCTTAACGCAGTTATCAAAACGAACATCCCTAGCGTGGCAAAAACATAAGCAACCAGGAAAAATCCAAACTCCCAAATGCCCTCGCCTCTTTGCCTCACCAAGCCGGCCAAATAGATCAAAATGTATCCCGCATTGACAATGGATGAATACGCAAGAATACGTTTAACATCCTTTTGTCGAAACGCCAAAATGTTTCCAACGACCATAGACACGACACTCAAAGCCAGGCATATCGGATAAGAAAAATTGTTGAACATCACCGAATCAGTCGTCAGTCGATACAATGCTATAAAAGGTCCTATTTTTGCGCCAGTTGCCATAAACGTCACAACATTTGACGGCGCACCTGAATACACGTCCGGAACCCATTGGTGAAAGGGTACAACCCCTGTCTTGAAACAAAGGCCAACCATGATGAGGCAGAAGCTGAAGATATACAAGGGTTGTTCCTGAACGCTTCCATGAATAGCAAACGCTTTGAACGAGTCCAATCCAAGACTCCCCTTTGCTCCATAAAGAAAAGCTATTCCGTACAAAAAGAAGCCCGTTGCAAACGAACCGAGAAGAAAATACTTCAGGGCTGCTTCTTGTGAAGCTTTTGACTTTTTGTGCATTCCAGCCAGAACATAGAGCGAAATCGATAGCAATTCTAACCCAACAAACATCGTTAGAAGATTATCTGTAGAACACATGATCATTCCTCCTAGGGCAGACCATGTTATAAGTGGATAGAATTCCGGGCAGTTTATGCCTTCTTTTTCAAGGAACGGACGGCTAATCAACACGGTAACAAAAGTGCTTATTAAGATGAGAATTTCGCCAATCATTCCCGGATTCATCTTAGTGATCATGTCGTTCATGACCAGATATGAATTCCCGAACAAACCCGCTGCAGAAACAAAGGCACAAAATATTCCGATCAATGTGCAGCGAGCCATAAACCGGGTATTTGTCTTGGTTTGAAAAAGCAATGCGAGGAGTGCAACAACTCCAGTCAGCGCCATGATGACAAACGGCTTCAAGACTGCCCAATCGAAATCAGGCGCAGCAAAGGTAGGGATCATGGTAGTTTCTCACTTCCTGTTTGCGGATTTGCAAGAGCCGGACTTCCTTGCATTGATTCACTCAACAATTCAATCCTTGGCTCCATTGACCGGAGCACCGTCATTGGCAGAATGCCAAGAATAAGAATGATCACGGCAAAAACTCCTCCAATCAAGGTTTCTCGAAGGTCAAGATCCTTGAACTGTTCGGTAGATTTGTTGCGACCAAAGAAGAGTCGCTGATACATATAAAGCATGTATACGGCCGATAATATCGCTCCAAACCCAGCAACATATGCAAATCCTACAGTAAGACCGTTCACACCTCCATGGCCGGCGACAAAAATACCGACCAGAGCAAGAAATTCCCCGATAAATCCTCCTGTAAACGGCAGTCCTAGGTTGGTAAGCATCGCCACCAAAAACAAGGTTGAAAATACTGGCATTGACTTCTTGAGCCCACCAAAGTCATTGAGTGTTCGTCCCGGTGATCGACTGTAAAGAAAACTAAGCAGAACAAAGACCGCTGCCGCCGCAATACCGTGATTGAATTGTTGGAAAGCAGCACCCATCATTCCGTAATGGTTAAGCGAGAAAAGTCCAACCAAAATAAACCCTACGTGACTAATTGTTGAAAATCCCATAACCCTCGCCGGAGTTTTCTGAACGGCAGCCAGCATTCCGCCGTAAACGATTCCGACGACGCCGATTCCGACAATCACCGGTGCAAAATGCTTACATGCTTCCGGAAAAAGCGGCAAGCAAAACCTAAACATTCCGAAGGTTCCAACTTTAAGCACCACGCCTGCAACAACTGCCCCGATTGGCGCATCTTCGTAAGTATCATTCAGCCATCGATGAATAGGTACAGCCGGTGACTTCACCAAGAATGCGACCATGAATCCCCAAAAGGCGACGTTTTGAAGCCATGAGGAGCCAAACCATAGAGTCCCATTGCTAGCCATGCGTTGAAGCTTATGCAGGCTAAATGTCAATTCATTGCTCGCCTTAAGAGACTGTGAACCGAGAATTGCCATGCCAACCAGCATAAGCAAAGATCCAGCAAATAGCACCGCTACATATCGAAGAGCAACTTTTCCTCGGTCTCCACTACCCCAGCCCATAATCAAGAGAGCTACTGGCACCAAACTAATCTCGAAAAACATGTAGAACAGAAGGAGATCTAGACTACTAAAAATGCCAAACAACGTACCTTGGAGGCAAAGAAGCAATCCGAAGTAGGCCTGACTTCTTTCTGTTGGCTTAGAGATCAACATCGCAATCAGACCCAAAAATGAGCTCAAAAGTATCATCCAAGCCGCCATGCAGTCAACCCCAATCGAATAGTTCGCCCCGATACTCGACAGCCAACGCATATCTTGACGAAACAGGAACTCAGAATCACCCTTAAGGCATACGGAAACAACAAATCCAGACAAGCCGAAAGTTATGATCCCAATTGCCATGCCGGCTCTTTGGGCCAATCCAGGGCTGAGCTTTGGAGTTAGGGCGATAATCAGGCCCGACAATATCGGAAGCCAAATGAGAACACTCAAAATTGGCAAATTGTTCATTTATGGCCTCCTTGAATAAAGATAAAAACAACGACTACAATTCCGACGACGCCTAAGAGCATACTTAGCGCATATTGCCTTACCAGACCAGATTGCAGTCGAAGAAGTTGAGAGCCAATTCCCTCACTTATCTTTCCTAACCCAATTCCTGATCCACCAATCAGGCGATCATCAACTTCTCTATCGAGCATTGTCGCCAATTCGCCGCCACCATCCACCGCTGAATTGGTCATCGCCTGGTCAAACCCAAACTGATTTCTGACCCATAGTCTAATTGGGGACCATGCAGTTTCGTCCCAAGCTTCACGCTTAGGCAGACCCTTCCAATAAAAAAGGATTCCAAGAACAATTCCGGCTACCGCCGCTGCAATCGAGATCTGCTCAATTGGCAAAGCACTCTCGTGACCAGCTACGGCATTACCAAACGTGCCGACAGTTGAGGACCTGAGCCACTCTTGAAATCGATTGTTCTGATTGAGATAATAACCACCCCCAACACTCAAAACCGCAAGAACCACCAGCGGAAACCACATGCTTATAGGGACTTCATGCGGCTTGTGATTTGAACTTAACGCATGATGATTATCGTCATGATGTCCCGCATCTGGAATGCCTCGCCATTGTTCCTTTTTGCCAAAAAATATTAGGAACATCATTCTCGTCATGTACATCGCGGTGAGCAAGGCGGTCAAAAGGCAAATCCAACCAGCAACTGGCCCTGCGTTAAATCCGGGCAAGAACGCCGATTCACTATCCATTGCCGAGCCAATAATTTTCTCTTTCGAGATCGCTCCCGATAAAGGCGGAATCCCAGCAATTGCGAGGTAACCCGCCATCATGGTGGCAAAAGTAATCGGAATGTACTTTGCCAACTTCCCGTAATTTCTCATGTCCTGTTCGTGTGACATCGAGTGAATCACAGCGCCAGCGCCAAGGAACAAAAGGGCCTTGAAAAATGCGTGAGTCGTGACATGAAAGATGCCGACCCAATATGCTCCCGATCCACAAGCGACAAACATAAAGCCTAGCTGGGAAACGGTTGAATACGCTAATACCTTCTTGATGTCTGTTTGTCCAAAAGCAATGACCGCAGCAAACAGGGCAGTAAACGCACCAACAATACAAATAACCGTCGATGCAACCGGCGACGATTCAAAAACGATATGCATTCGGTTCAACAAGACCACGCCCGACGTAACCATCGTGGCAGCATGAATCAGCGCAGATACAGGAGTGGGTCCGGCCATCGCATCCGGCAACCATAAATAAAGGGGAAACTGAGCCGACTTACCGCAAGCGCCAACAAAAAGCAGTAAGCCAATCGTTGTTGCCAGTGCAGGGTTACTTCGAAAAGAGTGTTCCAGAACTGGGAAAATATTATCGTAACTAAGGAGTCTCGCGTCCTTTGGTGCATTGTCCGGTCCCGCAACGAGGACCGTGGCAATGATCAGCAGCATCCCGAGGGTTAACCCCCAATCGCCTATTCTGTTGACAATGAAGGCCTTGTTCGCAGCCTTAGAATTTGCAACATCGTCGTACCAGAATCCGATAAGAAGGTATGAGCAAAGCCCAACGCCTTCCCAGCCAACAAAAAGAAGCAACAGGTTGTTGCTTAGCACCAGGATTAGCATCGAAGCGATGAACAAGTTCAAGTACGCGAAGAACCGCCCATAATCTTTGTCTTCAGCCATGTAACCAGTCGCGTACAAGTGGATCAATGCTCCAATGCCAGTAATAATCAGCACCATAGTCATCGACAAGGTATCAATCCGAAGTTCAAATGGAACCGAAAAACCTTTGAGATCTATCCATGAAAAACTTGAAACAACGGTGAACTGGCTTGGATCCAAGTTCTTGGTAATCAAAACCCCAATTCCAAATGCGGCAACTATCGGCAAAACCGCAATAAATCCCAAGATTCGCTTACCAGATGAACTGCTTGATAGCGACTTACCTAAAATCGTCAGGAGAATCGCTCCCAAAATTGGGAGTCCGAGCGTCAGCCAAATAAGTCCGTTTTCTTGCACCCTTGCTACCCCTTTATTAAATTCATCTCGTCGACATCAACGTCTTCCTTGAGTCGATAGATCGCCATGATAATTCCCAGCCCAACGGCGACTTCTGCCGCCGCCACAGCCATCACAAATACAACCATCATGGGGCCACCCATTGCTTGCTCAGGAATCGCACCTGCTACATCGAATTTGTATCTCGCAAACGATAAAAATGCCAAGTTAACTGCATTCAACATAAGCTCGATACACATAAAAATGACAATCGGATTTCGCCGAATCACGACCCCAATGACGCCACAAGTGAACATAAACATACTGAGACCAATATAGGCAGCCAAAGGCACGCTGTTCATCGAGAACTCCTTTTCGCTAAAAAGACCGAACCAACCACACCTACCAGAAGCAGAATACTGACTACCTCAAAAGGAAACACATACGAGGTGAAGAGAGCTTCGCCAATCTTTTGAGGCGAACCAGAATCAAAAGTAACTTTTTTCGGGCCAGACAAACTTAGTGCCGGCAAGATCTGGCTCGCTAGAACTCCGAAAAGCACAACTCCAAAGGCTATTCCAATCGGGCGCTTCAAATCCTTCCGCTCTTCGATCAACTTGGGGTTCAAGAGCATGATTACGAAAACAAAAAGGACCATAATCGCGCCGCTATAGACCACGATCTGGGAAATCCCCAACATATCCATACTCAAACTAAAATAAAGAAAAGCTAAGAGGAAAAAGTTAAAAACAAGGCAAAGTGCGCTTCGAATTGCGCTACCAAATGCAACAACTCCAATGCATGCGAGGGCAGCCGGTCCTGCAAGCATCGCAAAAACGATAAGTTCAGGGGTTATCTTCAAGGCGCAACCTCCTTGTTCGGGACAACTTCAATGACTCGTCTCGGCGAATTGACCATATTAACGCTCCGGGATTGAAACTGAGGTTGAGTCTTTTTGTTTTGATGTCGGATTGCGGCCCAGACAACCACCAAAACACCATAACAAACTAACGCAGTGACAAATCCAGCCGTCGCCCCGTACACCCTCGAAGCAAAAATCCAAGTTGCCGAAATCATCAGATTGACAACCGCTAGCGGCAACAGAAACTTCCAACCGAGATTCATCAATTGGTCGTACCGGAGCCGAGGGAACGTTGCCCGAATCCAAATGTAAACCGTCAATCCAACGGCTCCCTTGGTCAGCATCACCAAAACCCCAAATAGGTAGTTGTTCTCAATCGCACTAAGCGCATCCCAGCGAATCGGCAAGTGATAGCCACCCAGGAACACGGTCGCAAAGATCATGCTGAATGTGAACATCGCCATGTACTCCGCCATCATAAACAGCCCCCATCGCTTCGTGCTGTATTCAGTGTGATATCCCGCTACAAGTTCGTTTTCCGCTTCTGGTAGGTCAAATGGTGGTCGGTTTGTTTCGGCAATCATGCAAATCCCAAACACGATTCCTGAGATTAGACCCATTGGCGTAAAGATGTTCCAATGCGGAATGAAGCTCACTACTCCGAAAAGCGGTCCTGTTTGAGCGTTCACAATATCAGTCATTCGGAGTGAGCCAGTAATCAAAACCATTGAACCTAACGCAACCCCCATCGCCAATTCGTAGGAAATTAGTTGTGCCGAAGCTCTCAACCCACCCATGAGCGAGTACTTATTGTTTGAGCTGTATCCCGCCAAAACCGTTGAGTAAGCCCCAAGCGAGGAAATCGCAAGAATCACCAACATCCCAACATTGATGTCGGCAACCGGTGTAAATCTTAAATCGCCACCAAACGGAATGGTGCATCCAAGCGTCAGCGAAACGAACAAAGCAATCAGCGGAGCAAGAATGAACAAAAACTTATCGGTTTTGTCCGGCATGATGTCTTCTTTCAAAAACAGCTTAAGCCCATCGGCAATTGACTGGAGTAACCCAAAAAGCTTGAATTTCTTTCCGTGAAGGAAACTCGGCACCATTCGGCTCGTTCGAGAAAAAGTAATGTTCCCCGTTCGGTTTGGACCGATTCGATCTTGCATCCAAGACAACAAACGTCGCTCGTACCAAATGATCACCGGCACCGGTGCAAAGATCGGGATGATTGCCAAAATCGCCCGCCCAATTGCTGAGAGAACATCTTGTATTGTGGGGTGTAGGCTGTGTAACCAGTCCATTGGCAGTCCCAAAGAATTTAC
>JAYVHY010000022.1:0-2537 GCA_043770615.1 Armatimonadota bacterium
GTCCACTGGAGGCGCCTGGTAAGAAGCGATTAGAGCTAGGGAGATCGGCAGTAAACAAATCATGCGGCACCTGGCGAACAGTTAAGTGTTCAGCAGTCATTTTTACTATACTGAAGTATTCTGGCCAACGGCACTTTATTGAGGAATTGCTACGGAATGGACTCGTGCTTTCCAAGAAATTTCGGCTGTTTTTGCAATATGGTGTGGTCCAAAACTGCTTGTCCACGGGCAAGAATTTCTCTAATTTCGGTGGGAGATAGGTCCGGGCTGCTTATTCCGACCGAAGGAAATGCATCAGCCGCGATGCCTGCACCATGAGCAAAATAGAGTGAGCGTGCAACATGGAAATCGTCCGTGATGATGGTGGCATCTGTTAACTGGAAGACCTTGCCTGCCCTGACCATGGTATCTAGAGTGCAAAATCCGGCAAAGTCCTTGGTGATATGGGCCTTCGGAATTCCCAGGTGGATCAGCGCTTGTTCCATCGCAGTGGGCTCGTCGTAACTTGGCCTGCCATTGTCTCCACTCACGAGCAGTCGATCTACTTTTCCAGCTCTATAGAGCGTGACTGCAGCATTGATTCGACCAACGAAATACGGATTCTTGACCCTTCCAATGGTTGGACTACATCCAAGAACAATTCCAACTCGATGATGAGGAATCGATTGAACATCTTCGAAAGTTCTTCCCTTTGCGTCACGAAGGATTTGGGCGTTTGCAACGGCAATGAAGCCCGGAAAAGTCAGCAACCCAGCCCCTAAAAAAATTGCGATTCGCTTGAACCACTTAAATCGTCGCTGCTTGGTTTGCTTCTTTGCTTTCAAGGTTGTGTTCTCATTGACACAAAAATGCCCGTGAAAAGTTCCCTTTTCACGGGCCTTGAAAACCTAGCGTGTGGTGACGGACATTTGGAGAGCACCCGATGGTGTTACAAATGCTGGAGCTTCTGGGCTCAAGGTTCCATCAGCACCCACTAAGAACTGATAGATTCTGTGGTCATTTGAATTGGCAACGAACACGTAGTTGCCAGCTGGTTCCGTAATTATCGAAATTGGAGCATTGCCAGCAGGAACCGATGCAGGCGCCAAAGCCGTAAGAGTCCCCGACAGGCCAATTCCGTATTGCCCGACCGGGCTTCCGGGATTTCCACCGTTGAAAACCCCAAGATAACCATATTTGCCATTGGCTGAAACGGCGAAGCACGTATTCCCTACTCCCGGTCCGACTACAGTTGCCGGAGAAAGTGGGGTGAGGGCACCGTTGGAGCCAATCGAAAACTGAGCAGTATTTGAATTGCTAGGACAATATAGGTACTTTCCATCTGGCGAAATAGTCGCTCCATCTGCTCCGGGTACTGAATAGCTTGGGACGGTTAACGGGGTTAATTGACCATTTATTCCAATTGCAAATGCGTCGATCGCAGAACTACCATAACAACATGCGTACAGGTATTTGCCGTCTGGTGAGATGACCATTGTCTGTCCGTCCGAATTTATGCCTACGGTCGAAGGGGTCAATACTGACAAAGTTCCATTGACTCCGACTGCAAATTGCCTTATTGTGTCGTCCGTTTGATTCATGCTGTAGACGAATTTTGTATCAGGGGTTATCGCGATACTGCAGGTGCCATCTCCGCTTGCAACATTTGGTGGAGTTAGGGGAACCAGGGTTCCTGAAGGGCCGATTGAATACTGACCCACGTTTCCCTGAGAAAAGTTTGCCGTGTATGCAAACTTTGCGTCTTTGCTTGCTTCAACCCAAACAGTATTTGTCGTTGGGGGGGTCGTTATGACTTCCGGAGGCGTCAGAGGACTTAGTTGACCAGAAATTGTGACAGCATATTGAGCAACTCCGGTTCCGGTTGCGACATAAATAAATTCTGCAGCAAATGGTCCACCAATCGATGCGCCTCCACAACCAGAAAAGAGTCCAATCCCGAGAACCAACCCTCCTAGTGCGACTAATTTTGAAATACCTTTAACCTTGTTCATAACTCCCTATTGATCCTGACAATTTGACTTCGAGTATACATAAGAACGCTTATCGCACCCCATCGTTTTGCCGGGATTGCCAACTATTGTCAAAAAGTCATTCTTGTTCAAGAACTTTTGATTTCTTGGTGTGAATTGATAATACAAAGCGCTTGAATTCGTAAACTAATGTGATGAAGCGAAATGCGACTGCCGTTTGGAACGGCTCTGGAAAGGAAGGCAAAGGCACTTTGACCACACAAAGCACAGTTTTGAACGGCACTCAATATTCTTTTAGCTCTCGATTTGAAGAAGGCATCGGTACAAACCCGGAAGAACTCGTTGCCGCGGCTCATGCTGGCTGTTTTACGATGAAGTTGAGCTTTGTCCTGAATGAAGCGGGTTTCACCGCGGAATCACTTGCAACGATGTGTACGATTAACTTTGAGGGTGGGGTCTTGACTGATTCCCATTTGGTCGTTACAGGTTCAGTTCCAGGGATTTCTGAAGATGTATGGGCTGCCAGTGTAACCAATGCTGAGCAAAATTGTCCGATTAGCCAAGTTC
>JAYVHY010000023.1:0-13006 GCA_043770615.1 Armatimonadota bacterium
AAGCGGCGTCCATGTACCGAATTGAGTTTGAGAGAATTCTCTTGGCGATGAAGCGGTTGGCGATTGCACCAAAGCAGACTCCGATTCGGATTCATGAATGGTATGTCTCGAAACCCATGCTTGGCTTTCGGAATGGGGAATGCGATGATAGCTTTCGAGCGGAATGCATTATTGCGATTGGGGAAGTGATTGCTAGCTATCGGGATGTTGAGGCGGCATTCTTCTTTACCCAGTTTTACCCGCCGGAGCTGGTGAAGACGCCGTACGACGATCATAGTGCGTTTAGCGGACCTTGTCGTTCAGCGATGACCAAGTATTTGCGTGGGAACTAACTTTCGATGTCATTGTTTTATTTGATGTCAGACCATGACTCCAATAATCCTCTTTGCAATCCTTATTAGGGCGCCAATTGAGCTCCTCTTTGTTGAAAATGTAGCTAATTCAGATGGCCAAAGTTACAACCAACTCATTTCGATCAAAGGAAATCAGATTGACAAATCAATGATCACAGATCGAGGCTGGATTTCAACCAAAGAATTTTCTGCTGAAGCCAAAGAGAAGTACCCTGAATACTTGGTCCTTCATTGGAGAAACTATCCGACGACTGTCGAGATCCTCAATGCTCCAATTCGAGGAATAGAATGCGCGCAGGAAGGCAAGTATCTGTTAGTAAAAACTAGAAGAGATGGTGATGAACAAAGTGCAACGTCCATTTTTCGAAAGAATGGTGCAAGCTTGTCCCTAGTAAGAAATTGTGATCGAGATGTCATAAGTGTAATTAACGACTGTACCCTTGGATTCTCGAAACGCAAGAGTGGTGAAGTTGACTTCTTGGCAAAACGGTTAAAAGACGACCAAATAGATCAAGTCCTGAATCAAAAAGCAAATCAACTCTATTTAAGTCGAACAAACTACTGTAGACAGGACAGATTTAAAGACTTCAAACCACCCGAACATCACTCAGAAATCATCATAAGTCCAAATTGCAGCTACTGGTTCGAAAAAGAAACGAGGATATTCATCTCTCAAGGAATGAATGACACTATTCACTTCGCGGCTCACACGATCTATGACCGAAACGGGTTGGTTGCTCAGTGGAAATATAATTTCGACAGTATGAGAGGGGCTCATTTCGTGAACGACCACACATTTCGCTTTCTTTGCTCGGAAGGCTTTGTGTTCGGAAAAGTGATGCTAAAGGAGTACGAGTTCGGTGTTTATGACTTAAACGTAAAAACCAGTTCCCTCACAAAGATTGACTTTCCAATTTTGTCAAGGGATCAACTTCAAAAATTAGAATTGATCCCAAACTTTTAGCTCAGGCCTTTCGACTTAAAGAATTCGAAGCTCTGCTGAACCGCATCCAGTGGCGGACAGGGGCTTTCGTCGAGCTCGATTCCGCCAAAGGAAATATCATTTTCTGCCGCAAAGGCGAGGCAAGCATCCATGTTAACTAAGCCTTGTCCCGCGATGGTCCATCGCGGAGTTTTGGATGGGTCAACGTCTTTTAGGTGAAGCATTTTTACTCGATCTGCATTTGCATTTAGGAACTCGACTTCGTCCATTCCGCCGACTCGAACCCATGCCACGTCAACCTCAAAGTTCATATTCGACGCTGGAACGAGGTCCATGAGATGTTCGAGACCCGACTTTCCTTCGACATCTTTGATTTCAAAGTCGTGATTGTGATAGAGGTAGTCGAAACCGGCGGAATGGGATTTGATACCCGCGTCGTTAAGTTGGTCTGAGAATGCCTTGATGGAATCTAAGCACGCAAAATGATCAGCTGAGATCCAGGGCATGATGATCGTTTTACACTCCAGTGTGTTCATCACTTCAAAAAGCTCGTCTGGTGCCTCGAATTCAGCTAAACCATAGTGGGCACCGCTGACTTTCAGTCCGGTTTCGTCAAGATAGCCTCGCCAGTCCTTTACGGATTCCCGGTTTAGCCCGCCGAGTTCGACGAACTCGATGCCAAAGCTGGCAATGGCTTTTAGGGTTCCAAGGGTATCAGCCGCGATCTGGTCGCGGACGGTGTAAAGCTGGGTCGTGATTCGCATTCCCAACCATTATGAATGTTCGGGAGCTTTATCCGCCCATCAGTTCCTTGCTCTTAAAGTACTCATTGGTTAAGACTTCATCAATCCAATGCTTGTCTTCCAACTCTTGAACGCCTTTCTTCTCGCGAGCTTCAACCGCCATGATCTTTTCCCGAGGGACATCGGCGATATAAGATAGGATTCCGTTACGCACTCCACGAATCGTTACCATCAGAACTTTTGTTTCGTATTCTAACGCAATGTCAGCAAGGATTGCTCCCATATATCTGCCGTGTTCACCGTCAGAAACGTTATAGGTAAGGATCAGACTTTTTCCTCTAGGATCAGCCATTATGCTGATGAGGTGCTTTCCGTACTTTGATCGGTTCGAGACTTGATCGAGAAGCTTTTGGTCTTCGACGACTGCTGCCGCTGATTCCCGAGTTCCAGTCGATTTCGTCTCCTGTTCTGTTGATGGCAATGGTGCTGGAGCTGGACCCGCAGAATTTGGTTGAGGGTTAATCGCATTAGTGTTTGAAACCGGTGGGTTGGTAGCAGGAGCTTTCGGGTTGTTGTCTGCAGTTTTTGGGGATTCAATTCGATCTGAAATTGCTTGGTTTGTAGCGGTTGGTTTTCGGTTTGGAGTTCCTAGCCCAGCAATATAGGCAACGGCGATAATCGCGAGTGCGCTTGTCGCAACTGCTCCGTAAAGCCAATTTGACATGCGCTTTCCACTAACAATCATTGCTCGGGAGCGCGACGCTTGACCGGAGATGTCGAGACCAGCTTGAATGCGTGAAAGTTTTACCGCGACCCCAGGAGCATTTCGATCGAGATCGAGAGCGAGGGAGTACCATTCGGCGGCAGGAGCCAGGTCTCCTTGCTCGGCATGGAGATCCCCCATCATTACGTGGGCATCGATGCTTTCGGGAAATCGCTTGAGAACCGACAGGCAAAGGGTCTTTGAGCTTGAGACGTCTCCTCGAATTCTCAGTAAGTTGACCCGCGCCAATTCTGCCTGTAACAGCTGGCGATCATCGATGACTGCGCTTGTCATCGTTACGGTAGTCCCATCGGTACTCATTTATTTACACTCCTCTCGATCCAAATCCGCCACTGCTGCCAAAGCCTTGTTCGCCCCGCTCAGTAGTGTCCAGATTTTCAACAATATTCCAATCAGCCCTGGTTACTGGTGCAATCACAAGTTGTGCCACACGGTCACCTATCTCAAAGCGTACAACTTCTTGACCCAAATTGATGAGAATGACCCGTATTTCACCCCGGTAGTCTGAGTCTATAGTCCCAGGAGAATTGACCATGGAGATGCCATGCTTTAGCGCGAGACCGCTTCGCGGGCGGACTTGGGCTTCAAATCCGACTGGTAACGAGATCTTTATCCCGGTTGTAACCCCTCGCCTTTCCAATGGTTTGAGCTCGAAGGATTCGGTGCTACAGAGGTCCATTCCGGATGCTCCGTTCGATTGATATTGGGGAGCGATGGCTCCTGGCATTAGTTCAATGTCAATGTTTAGGCTCATTAACCCCTATTGTGACCGCTTGGAGGCATCAAATTTTAGGTCACTAAATGGAATACTGATGAAGTGCTCATCGAACCTCTTGGCGAAACTGCTTATGTCCTTCGAGACTTCGATATTGAGCCCCATATGCTTGCTCGATCGATTGAGCTCGCGAGTATTCCTGGAATTGAAGAGATTGTTCCTTCGATGACGACCGTTGGGCTCTTTGTGAATCCAGATGTTTTTGATCCAGCGAGCTTGGCGAATCTTAAACTGACGACTTCGGTGCGGGGTCGAAATTTCACGGTTCCGGCAATATTTGGTGGACCGGATCTTTATGAAGTCGCTCAGATTTTGGGGGTTGAACCAGAGTTTATGGTTCGATCCTTTTGCAATCAGCTTTATACGGTGGTGGCGATTGGATTCCTTCCCGGTTTTCCCTATTTGACTGGTTTGCCTGAGCAGTTTAATGTACTACAGCGGCGCGATGAGCCAAGAATCCAAGTTCCGGTTGGTTCGATCGGGATTGCAGCCGGGCAAGCGGGCATTTATCCACAGCAATCACCGGGAGGTTGGAACCTGATTGGCTCAACTCCGCTTTTGATCGCCGACGCAAAGAAGCAGTTCTTTCCCTTGAATCCAGGCGATACCCTACGATTCATTGAGATTGAGAAGGGGCATAACGAAAAGTACCGAGACAAAACTATTCTCGACTATGCGAACGATTGACCTGAACGCGGATATTGCCGAGGGCTTCCCCAACGACATGGAGCTAATGTGCTTTCTGTCGTCGGTTAATATCTGCAGCGGAGTTTATGCTGGTGATCCAGAGCTGACTTGCGAGACGTTTCGAGTTGCCCGCGAGAAAGGGTTGAGAGTAGGGGCTCACGTTGGATTTCCGGACCGCCAATCGATGGGAAGAAAAGAACTATCGGAAGGTTATCCTGAAGAATGGGTTCGTTCGGTCGAAGATCAATTGAGAGCTTCGAATTCATATTCGTACATTAAGCCTCATGGCGCGTTATATCACTGGCTAGCAAATGCGCCAGAAGATTCGAGATACCTGTGGAACGTGCTCGAAGAGATGGAAAAACCGTTTATGGGAATGCCTGGAACTGGACATGAAACCCAGTGTCGACGGCGCGGATTGCGATTTATGAGCGAAGGATTTTGCGAGCGAGGATATAACAAATACGGGTATTTGATTCCCCGTGGTGAACCCGATGCAGTGCTTCATGACTTGGACGCGATTTGCGATCAGGCGGTAGCGCTTGCAGAAAGAGTTGAATCGATCTGCATCCACGGAGATCGAGATGACGCGGCGGTGGTTGCTTATCTCGTTAGAGACAGATTAGTTAAGGAGGGCTACAAGATAACTGCATGAGTTTAAAGGTCATCAAAAAGTATGGAAATATCGCAAAATTTTCTCAGCCACTTAAGCTAAGAAAGTATGGAGTGCCACCTAGTGGACCGATTGATCCATTTACTCCAGATATTGTTCGCGCAGCCCTTTTGCATGGCCCAACTTCCTCCCTCGTTGAGGTCATGGGCACAATTGTTTTTGAAGCTCGGCGTCCAATGACGGTTGCTTGGATGACTCCCCAGGGCGGATTTGTTAAGAACCTGAAGAAGTTCGAACGTATTCGAGTGACTTGTGGTGGCGAGTTTGCCGGCTACCTTGGCTTCACGCCGAAACTGCTCCCAGATCGAAATTTAGAAGGCATGTTTCCACCGGTCAGTCAGCTGAGATACCTTCCACTTGAAGTGTACGAGAATTTTCACATCAAGTCGACGCTCAACCTGAGTCGAGTTGGTTTCCGCTTTGATTCGACTCTAAAATCGATTGCGGTGCAAGGGCCAAGCGAGCCAGTATGTCAGGGTTTGATTCAGCAAACACCCAGTGGGCAGATCATTGTTCTTGGACCAGATGGCCCGGTTACCGGTGGCTACCATAAGCTTGGAACGCTCATAAGAGCAGACTGGCCATATATGGCCAGCATGACGTACTTTGAGGATTACGAGCTGATTCCGGTCAATCATGCAATTGCCAACGAAGCTTATAAGAACACGATGGCGCAGTTAGAAAAGCGGTGCAAACTCCTTAGAATCATCCAAGAGAGTGGGAACTCTCCGTCCGCCTATCGGAAAATGAGTTAGGCTACGCTTTGTAAGCGTGCTTTTTTCGCTCAAAAATCGCCTTCAAGTATTGGCCGGTGTATGACTGTTCATTTTGGGCAATGACTTCAGGTGTACCAACCACGATGACTTGTCCACCTCCGTTTCCGCCCTCAGGTCCCATCTCGATGACCCAGTCAGCAGTCTTGATGACGTCCAAGTTGTGCTCGATTACGAGGACAGTGTTGCCTTGGTCCACCAAACGGTGAAGAACCGCGAGTAAGCGACGAACATCTTCGAAGTGGAGCCCTGTTGTGGGCTCGTCAAGGATATAGAAAGTGTTTCCGGTTGCCCGCTTTGCTAATTCGGAAGAAAGCTTGACTCGTTGGGCTTCGCCGCCGGACAGAGTCGTGGCTGGCTGTCCCATTCGAACATATCCTAGACCGACTTCGACAAGGGTTTCGAGCTTTCGATGAATCTTAGGAATGGCTTTGAAAAAGTCAACCGCTTCTTCGATCGTCATGAGGAGGACATCAGCAATAGACTTGCCTTTGTACTTGACCTCAAGGGTCTCGCGGTTATATCGCTTGCCTTTGCAGACTTCGCACGGAACGTAAACGTCGGGCAAGAAGTGCATTTCGATCTTGAGGACTCCGTCGCCTTTACATGCTTCGCATCGACCGCCTTTTACGTTAAAGCTGAACCTTCCTTGTTGGTAACCACGGATTTTTGCGTCCGGGGTCTTTGAAAAGAGATCGCGGATCATGTCGAATGTGCCGGTATAGGTAGCCGGGTTTGAGCGAGGCGTCCTTCCGATTGGTGATTGATCAATGTCAATAACTTTGTCAATCTGATCGACTCCGGTTAGGCTGTCGTGGGGTGCCCAGATTGATCGGGTGCCGTGCAACTCGTACATCAAGCGGGGAAATAGGGTGTCTTGAATGAGGGTTGATTTTCCGGAACCGGAAACTCCGGTTACGCAAACGAACAAACCAAGTGGTATGTCCACATTGATCCCTTGTAAATTGTTTCCTGTAGCATTTTGAATGCTCAACCAGCCGTCTGACATACCCGACAAGAGTCTACATCATGTGGGCTTTCGAATTTCAACCCTAAAGGGTACATTGATTGATATGATTACCCCTCCCCAAGTAAAGCTGCGAACCAATTCGCGGAGGACTAGAAAGTGGGTGGTCCGGGTTTCGATTTGAAACAAAATCCATTTGAGGCTTCGGCTCCACGGGATGTCGCGAAAACGGCTCTCGATAAAAAAGTGACATAAGGGCAAGGTTGGTTTAGTACTTTGGAAAAGGGGTCCTATCGGGGCGGTACCTGGGTCGAACGCGGGCGGGGTTGGGGCAGGGTGTTTTAGGTTCAATTGGCAACGATTTGAGTCTGAATTCTTAGTTGTTTTGCTTTTATCTTTCACATTCTTCAAATCAATGCAGGGGTGATGGGAGGGCGGTCGCAATGGAAAAGAAATGAACGGAATTGAATTTTCGAGAACACTCTTTTGCCGCCGTAACGGCGGGGTCGCGGGGCTCCTCGGACTTATAGCTAATGATTGTCCTAACCCAGCCCAGCGTCGCAAGCTCCTCAGGCTGGGCTAAGGGTAAAGCCGCCCCTTTGGGGCTGTTTGGTCGCTGATTAGAGGATTGTTGGTTCATTAGTAGAGTTTGAGATTTGATTTTGATTCTAAATTCGGGAGAATCGAGACTTGTAGCTACTGGTTGCATTGATGCCACTTCCTACTGCTCGCTCGGCGAGGCTGTGCGAAGACACAGCGGATGTTTCTTAAACGGCACATTCAGAGGATTAAAACTTCTAATTATTTTTTCTATTTTGTAGCACCCTGCTTTGGACCTTGATGAGGGCGAACTGTCTTTTGCAGCTATAACGGCACGCGGGTAAGAGGCGAGGGCAGAGGTTAATTTCAGATATCGAAGCTTTTGGCTCCTGCTCACAAATGATATTTGAAAAAAATGTTCCAAAAACTCCGGTTGGCTCGCTCAATTCGAATGAATAGATTGAATGAAAGCTAGGAGTAGGGGTGATGTAGATGGGTTTGATGATTTTTAAAGAACACTTATATAGACGTATGTCTAGTAACTGTTGTTTCGTCGTTTGACTCGCTTTCAATGTCAATTCCCAAACTCATATTGGAAAGACGTAGATTGCAGACGGTAGAAAATGAGCGTGAATCACTGCTTGATGTTGAATAAAACAGCCTTAGTTTCTATTTGTAGCTTCGCGGCGGTCAGCTAGGCATGCCGCTCTACCGGAGTCTCAGATCATTCTTGACTCGACCTCATACAAGACTCGTTGGGATGGGGTCGAGTTTGTTTATATGGGACCGGTTGGTGGTGCTGGATTTTGCATGCCAAGTTGATCAATGAAGGCATATAGTTCGACCTTTTTGTATCCGAAGAATCCTCTTGGCGCTCCGGCTTCTTTGAATTTCTTGGCGGCCATGGATTGGACCACGACATAACCGATGATTCCACAGCAAATAGCTGAGTTCAGAGCCATTAGGGATGATGCGACAATGTGACCAGAAGAACTCCATCCGAGTCCTTCGCCAATTTTCTTGTTATGCGGCAAAGTCAGAACGAGCACAAGGATAAAGGTTATGGCTATGAGTCCGATGAGAAGACCCAAGCTTGGATCCTTGGACCGGGCCATTGAATTCGTAACAATATTGAGAAGCACATTCAGAATAAAAACGGTATTTAGGCCAAAGTATCCGTCTGCCAATAATCGCAGAGTTGCGGCGTTTGGTCCAAGGCCCGGTCGAGGATAGTTTGCCCAGTTGCCTGGGGGTGGAATGTTTGACATGATCTTGAATGAAGACGGGGCAGAAGGCGGTAATGGAGGCAATAAAAATCTACAAAGTGACCTTACTTAGTCGCTTTGCCGCGAGCACCAACGTTCTTCGATACAGGTTTCTTCATCTTCTTGTCGCTCTTGAGAATGACTGGTTTCTCCGGTTCAACCGGAACTCTGGGTTGTCTGCGGACTTTCGGTATCGCGATTTCTCGCTTGCCACTGAGATATTCTGCGGTCATCGTCTTGCACTTCAGGAACTCTTTAACCGTTCCAGCTGCGACGACGAGCCCGCCATGCTCACCTGCTCCAGGGCCAAGTTCAAGAATGTAGTCCGCAGCCAACATCGTCTCCTCGTCGTGTTCGACAACTAAAACCGTGTTGCCGAGAGACTTGAGGCGCTCAAGAGTCTCAATCAATTTTTTGTTGTCTCGTTGATGCAGACCGATGGATGGTTCATCCAAAACGTACAAGCAACCCATTAGTCCGGAGCCAATCTGAGTCGCAAGGCGTATACGTTGGGCTTCGCCACCGGAAAGTGTTCTGGCGTTTCGATCTAGGCTCAGATAACTAAGGCCAACGTCGAGCAGGAATTTGAGCCGTTCTCCAATTTCTTTCACCGCTCGCTCGCCAATGGTTAGTTGGCGTTTGGTGAGTTTTGCCGGCAGCCCGACGAAGAAGGTAACCGCTTCAGCGATCGACATCTTGGTGATCATGCTCATGTCGTGGTCAGCAACTTTTACTAACAACGATTCTGGCTTCAATCTTCGACCGGCGCAGGCAGGGCATGGCTTGGTGCTTTGGTATTGTTCCAGGTCCTGCTTAACCCAATCGCTCGAGGTCTCTTCAAATCGTTTTCGGAGCGAAACTAACACGCCTTTCCACTCTTGTTTAAACGTCCGCTCGGTACGACCGTACTTCATTTTTACTTCGATCGGTTTCTTCAGCCCGTGCCAAACTGCATGCATGCCTTCCTCGGAAATCTCAGAAATTGGAAGCGATGCATCAAAGCCCATTTCTTTTCCGACTGCATCGAGCATCTCCGGCCACCAGTCTTTTACTTCGCCGGACTTGTAGACAAACGGCAAGATTGCTCCATTTCGGAGTGGCTTTGAATGGTCTGGCGCTACGAGGACAGGATCAAACTCAGTGCGAGTCCCCAGTCCCATGCAGTCTGAACATGCACCGTAGGGCGAGTTAAAAGAGAACATTCTCGGTTCGAGGTCGGGCATGGAATAGCCACAAACCGAGCAAGCATAGGCTTCGCTGAACAACAAGTCAGACCAGCCTTCGGCTTCGCTTTCGTACTCGGCTTGGCGAGTGAGCATTCCGGCCACACCTGCGGGAGGTTCGACACCTTCGGGAAGTTGGATTGAAACGGTAACCAGTCCGGCTCCCATCTTAAGGGCTGCTTCGATTGAGTCAGACAATCGGCGATCTAATCCTTCTTTGACCACAATTCGGTCAACCACGACTTCGATGGTGTGCTGCTTATAGCGATCCATCGGGATATCGTCGGTGACTTCGTACATCCGACCGTCAACCCTAACCCGGACATAGCCTGCCTTGGCAATGTCGATCAGTTCCTTTTTGTATTCGCCCTTTCTGCCTCGAATAACGGGTCCGAGAATTTGGAGTTTAGTTCCTTCGGGAAGCGACTTGACGATATCAACGATCTGATCGGTGCTTTGTCGTTCGATCGGTCCGTGACCCTCGATACAGTAAGGAATTCCGACCCGGGCAAACAGGATTCGGAGGTAATCGTAAGTCTCGGTAACGGTTCCGACGGTGGAACGCGGGTTTTTGGAGGCGCTTTTTTGATCAATCGAAATTGCGGGGGAGAGACCGTCGATGTGATCGACGTCTGGCTTGTCCATCTGCCCAAGGAATTGCCGAGCGTAGGCGCTGAGGGACTCTACATAACGTCTTTGCCCTTCGGCGTAGATGGTGTCAAATGCCAGCGACGATTTGCCGCTACCGGAAAGACCGGTGATGACTACGAGCTGGTTCCGGGGAATCTCAACCGTAATATTTTTGAGGTTATTTTCCCTCGCGCCAACGACAACAATCTTATCCTGAGTCATGAGATCAAATGGTAGACACAAGCATACACTTTCGATTTAGAACAAAACCATTCGAGAAGTGAAACGTTTTTGTTTTCATGGGGATTGTTCCGTTATTTTTTGTTTCAGCGCTTGTTACTCAAACTCCCGCCGAAGTCATCGTTAAGCCGAGAGTCGTCTCGGTTTCCATGTTCAAGAACGGTTATGCGTTCGTGACGAGGGAGATTCCGATCACCGATAATTCGGCAAAAGTAGTCGAAGTTCCTCAGACTTCGCTTGGAAGCCTATGGTTCTGGACCAACGAAGGACAAGTCGAATCAGTGACCGGGGTTGATGACAAATCCCAAGGCATCCTCAAAGTTCCGATTAGCCAAGAAAAAGATATTCTTATGGAGAATGTCGGGAAAAAATTCCGACTTAATCTCATTGTTAAGGAAGAAAAGGACGGAAAAAAAACGGATCGCCGTTGGTCAGTTGAGGGAATCCTGAAGTCCTATTCGAACCTTCTCCTAGCAATTGAGACCAGTGAAGGAACAGAGTTCATCGACCTAGACAAAATTGAAAGTGTTGTTGCGAAAGATCCAAACGTTGTGTTAAGCCGAGACAGCAAATACGATGTCCATTCTCATTACTATCGAATTCTCACCAAGAACAATGCCAAAAGCGTGATGATGATGTCGCTTGAACGGGGCATGACGTGGGCTCCGGGATATGCGATTGACTTGTCTTCGCCGGACAAATTGGTTTTCACCGCCAAATCAACGGTGTTGAATGATCTGCTCGATTTTAGTGATGCAAAACTTCGACTCATTACGGGCTTTCCAAACATCCAGTTCCAAGGCATTTTGGATCCATTGACTTCGGGGATGTCGGTTGACGATTGGCTCCGATCAATTTCTGGTGGCGTACCTGGTGGCTTTGCAAATGGCGGTGGACAAGCACTGGGTGGTGGAGGATTCGGAGGGGGGCGAGCGGGAGAATTCACGCGAGCACCAGCCGCTAAAGCGGCAGACGGATTAGACCGAGTCTCTTTTGATCCCACGGACAATAGCCTTGTCATAGCAAATGCTGCCGGCGAACAACTCGAAGACCTGTTCTTTTACGATCTCGAAAAAGTCAGCCTTAAAAAGGGTTCCCGAAGCTATCAATACCTTTACCAATTCGAAACCCCTTATAAACGAACGTACTCATGGGACGGTGTTAAAGGAAGCCCAATCTTTAACAAGATTAAGTTCAAAAATATGACCGGCAAACCGATATCGACGGCGGCTGCCTCGATGTTTAAGAAGGGCGAAGTGGTTGGTCAGGGCATGATGAATTACACGGCGGCGAACACCGAAGCCGAGCTTACGGTTAGTCGGTCACTCGACTTCACAACGGATTCCAATACCGAGTTGATTGATCGGGCTATCGGCGCGATGAAGGACAAGAAAGGGGTTCCGACTATGGACTTGATCACCTACGAAACGGAGTTAGAAGTGACGAATCCAAAGGCAGAAGAGGTGTCCTTCCAAATTAAGTTGCCAATCCAAGGTGAAGTCGTCAGGACGGAGCCCAAAGCCGAAAACGACACGTCGAAGACCGGGATTAAGGGACAAAACCCAAGTAACTCCTTGAAGTGGGAATTCAAGCTTGAGTCTGGAAAGTCTGCAAAATTCACAGTTCGATACAAGGTTTACGTTCCGACTGGGCAGTGAGGGAGAGCTTTCAGTTTTCGGCTGAATCATCCCTTCCGCCGCATCGGTCATACGAGAAAAGGAACTTGGAATGACCGATGCGCCACCTTCCCATTCTTGAAACTGTCGCACGGGTAAAACCGGGCAAGATTTCTTTAGCATCGGGAAACGATTTTCGCCTTGGATTCATTCCGTACTCCTGAACGGGGAGCGAAAATCAGCATTCCCGGTGCATCCATTCCGAGCTATTCGCATCCGTGCGACAGTTTCGAAAGGGGGAGTCGCTGAGCCTGCGAAGCGGTGGGGGGTGAACTGGCGAAGCCTGAGTGGAGCCTGATCTGGTGGAGTCTGACTGGCAGTGATTCAACAGGGGCAGACATGAGAGTCGAGGAATAAAGTTTCCGGAGTCTGCTTTGCTTGGTCGAGGCATAGAGCGTCTGGCGTCTCAGCGACATCCCGATGTTTTCGGGACCACCCGGTTAATTCTTTGATGCGACCTAGAGCTGCAAAGCAGCCATGAGCGAATGAGGAAGTATCTTTGGCACTGCGTCCCGATTTTAGCGACGCTGTAACCTGGTAGTACGAAGTTCCCAGAGCCTGCTTCGCTGAGTCAAATATACCGCTAATATCGTCTTTGCTACTTCTTTATGCTGTATGCATCTTTGGACTGGAGTGAAGAAAGAGTTGCGAAGCAACCAAGTTCCCAAGCTTCGCACCAACCAGCATTATCTTAGTTTGAATCTAAATCTCAGTCGGCTCGGTGATCAATGCCG
>JAYVHY010000024.1:0-5537 GCA_043770615.1 Armatimonadota bacterium
GACTCGTCACCCACCCCGTCATTTCGCAGAGATGCTGTTTGCAACTTAAGTCACTGGAACGAAATGCCACCCCTCCTTCTGGAGGGGATTCTGTACCAAGCTTCCAATAGTTTGCAGCGAGTAATCTCTCAAATGAAGTGGCAAACGAGTACCCGAATCAATCGGAATTCATCATTGACCGCGCGAGAGAACTCAGGCAAAACATGTCTCTTCCCGAAGTAATGCTTTGGGTTCACTTGCGTCCAAAAGCAAACAAAGATTTTCGACTTAGAAGGCAGGTTGCGATGCTCAATCGCTATGTGCTTGATTTCTATTTCGCACCTCTTCGGATTGCTTTTGAGATAGACGGTAGAGCCGCTCATGAAGATCGATCCGAAGAAGACAAAACCCGTGATCTTGCGTTGGCAAAAATAGGGATCTCGACGGTAAGAATCGGTGCATACAGAGTGTTTCAAGATTGCAATGCAGTTGCGAACATGATCAGAGAAATCTGCTTGGGTACCTTGTCCCTTAGTGATTTAGAGCCATCAATGGTCACAATTGCCAAGCGGTAAAGAAGTAACTTATCCCCTCCAGAAGGAGGGGTGGCGTTCCGCTGGTACAACTTGCACCTTTACAAATATCCTGCGGAACGACGGGGTGGGTGATTCAAGAGATTTTACACCTTTGTTACCGGACAGCCCCAACCATCGTACTCGCCCTTTAGGGACTTTATCTTCTTATGAATAGTCGCAAGTTCATTGTCAAATGCAGTTCCCACCACGGCACTGTCTCTACAAAAGCCGACACCAAATTCGTGGTTTCCCGCACTTAACGTATAGCCATTGTCAATCGCCCATTGCATGAACTCTTGAGTTGCATCCATGGTTTTGAAGTACGCCAGATGATCAACTGAAAGAATCTTCGTTCCATTGTCACCTTCTTTTCGCAAGGCATCCCTCACCAAGTCATCAGGACTCTTTTTGGGAGACTTACCAAGGAGTTTATCGAGGAATGACATGATCAAATTTTGGCACAAAAAAGCCCTTGAGTTTCCTCAAGGGCGTTTCTTGCTCAAGCAAGCCGGAGCTTACTTAACGATTTCGGTGATGGCCCCTGCACCAACCGTCCGTCCACCCTCTCGGATAGCGAACTTGGAGCCAACTATCGTTACGATTTCTCAACCAAAAGGATTCAAAAATGAAGAGTAAATCCCCTCCAGAAGGAGGGGTGGCGTTCCGCATGATCAATTTGGACGCGGAAAAGTGTCTGCGGAACGACGGGGTGGCTGATTGATAAATTGAGAGGTTCCGATCAATTAGGTGGTATGGCAGACCCAAGATTCATTGGCGTAAACAAAAAAAGCCCTTGAGTTTCATCATGGTCGCAGTCCATTGGCACGTTGACAGTGAAGAAAACGTGGCTAACGATTCGGTCGAGCAACCGATGTGCACTGCGATTGCTATGTTCGACTGTAAGTCCATCCGAACTGGTGCCATCTTGGTTCATCGAGCGGGCAGCTATCTCATCTCGAACGTTTTGGTCCACCCAGACTATCAATCCGAGGGTGTTGGGAAGCAAATCACGGTGAACCTCGATAAGCGGCTAGACGAAAACGGAGTGCCGGGCGCGATGGTAAAACTGTTCCCGGGTATCGATCGGCAGGCATTCTATGGCCAATTCGGCTTCCCTGCCCCAGAACTGAATTTGGTTGGAGTCTCCAAAACCCTGCAGAAGAAGCCTTAAGTCCCGTGCTCCTCAGGGAAGAGCACCTGTCGTTTCCGCGACATTCCGAACGGGGGAACCGAATCGAGACCGCCTGCAAAGAGACCTGACTACTGATCACCGAACTCCCTAAACTGACGCCATGCTTACTTCTTAACCTTTTCTATCAGGATTTCACCGATCATGTAGCTTATGATTACTGGTCGGTCTTTCGAAGTACACAGCCTGTTCCACTCAGTTATTAGTTGCTGGGCGTCTGATGAAGCAGCATCTCTATAAATGAGTTCACGCATATAGAACCACTTATACGGCTCCTCAGAGTGCCTGAAGAAAGATCGAATGCTCCTTGGACCTGTAACAGGAAAGTCCTTTGAAGTTCGAAAGGTATAGAATTTCCCAAGCGGCGTATCCTCAACCTTTTGTAATCCTTCTGCGCACAATTTCTTTCCGCGCTCTAACCTAGGGTCAACGGTGTCGTAGTGAATCTCGGTTACCCAAGATTCCTTACCATTCGGAAACTTGACTTTCTTGCGAACCGAGCTGGATGGATTGTCATTTCGGAAAAGCGAATCAGATGCAACAGACGCAAGCCACCAACCTTGTAGTAACTTGACACTCGGGTGAGCATAACTCTTTGAAGCGATGACATTGATCCTTCCTAGTAAAGCTCTCTGGGACACTGCAGTCTGTTTCTTGGTCTCGGCTCCCTGCCAAATCAGAGAGCCAAAGAATAATTCGCACAAAGCCGCGTTGCTTGAATCCTTTCCTTCACATTTGGCAAGATTGCTGACCACCTTCTGCCTGAACTGGGTGAAGTCAGGCATGAGGAGAAGGTTACCGCACACATCAGAAGCACCATCTGGAACCGCTAATGATATGAGTAATGGCAGGAGAATAATCATGGCAATGGAGGAGATGTTCCAAATGGAGAATAGGTGATAGCTGGTTCCTGTCCGTAGGAAGTAATTTCAAATTCAGTCGAGTCCTGAGTGTAACCTTGATCTCCGTATCTTTCAAGGTATGACTCATGAACGGTTCCAGTCTCAACTTTCCATAATTTCATCGATTGTCCAGCCCCAACAGAAATCTCAATGCCAACCGTCACGTTGGCAGTGATCGTTATTGAGCCATTCAGCTTGAATGCACTGCTGAAATTCAATTCCATTAGCTCAAGAGGTAGAGACAAGCCACCCTCAAGCGTAAATTCCCATCCCAATTCTGCAGAGACCTCTCCTGAAACTTCGTATTTGACTTTGATGGGTTCAACAGCTCCGGGTCCGTTGCTCGCACCCGTTACAGGTACTGGGGCATGACGTCCTACTGGGTAGTGCGGTAGAGATTCATGGGCCCTATGCAAGAATTGGCTAGTAGAGGAGGGCCCCGCATGCTTATTCTCTGCTGGCAAATGAGCCAGCATTTTATAAACACATGAATCCGAAATATTATTGACTGGATCTGAGGCGGCACCAGTATCAGTAACCGTCAAAAGGGTTCTTCCTGTGTCGTCTTTTCCGCCAATCGTATATTGGATGTAGTAATTAAAGAATTCACTGAGCTGAGAAAAGGAACCGCCTCCAGAGATTTTGGGACTCACATTATGGCTCCCACTGGTCTGAACCGACCACGGTCCTTCAAGTAGCATCGTAAAAGTTGTGCCAAAGTCCCAGTCGTTTCCATTAAGTAAAGTCGGAGGGGATTGTACTGAGTCGCCGTATACTTTTCCATCTCCACCGCGAGAAGTAATCTCATCGTCTTCAAGGAAATTACTAACCTTCTTGGGAATGGAGTTGACCACAACTCTGCGGAATGTTTCTCCTCGGTCAGAAGTAATTCCAACTGCCCAGTTTGTTTGGGCTGCACTCAACCCAGAACTCACAGATATATAGCCTCTCCCAGATGCAGTAGCCTTGATTGTAGTCTGGAAAACCACTTTCCCATTTGAAACATTAAATTTTCTATACCGTGTCCCGTTCGATGAATAGCCCGTCATTTGACCATATGGATAGACTATCGACGTTCCGCCCTGCTGAGGATGGCCAAGGCCATTGTCTGCACTGGCAGTTCCTGGACCATACAACGCCTGCCCAAGGGCATTGGACGTGATCGCGACCTTAAGATTAGTAGGAGCTGTGCTTTGTCCAGTCCACGTGAAGGTTGTCTTGACCTTAAACTCTAGGTTGAGGCTCGCTGTAAGATAGGTGGGTTGCGTTGCGCCAGGGGGCATGTACGACGTTCCTGCACCGGCAGCAGAAAAATTCGGAGTTGTGTTAGGTTGGGGAAGAATGGCCATGCGATCTACGGTATAAGGAGTAGCTACTTGCCCACCTCCTGGGATCGTCGAAATGTTCCATCCATTGTAAATACACGTTCCGGTCACTAGGTAAGTAACTGTCCAACCAGATCCTCCAGTTGAGCCTCCACCCCCTGGAGGTGCCCCCTGACCTAGTGATAAAGGACCAACTACAATTGATAAAATTAAGACAAATACTCTGATTACTGCCTTCATGTCCGGCAATTTTACAACGAGATATAACAAAAAAGCAATGATAAGAAAGCAATGATAAGAAAGCAATTGTGTTTCCTTGTTCGATTTCTTCGTAAACGTTTTGAGGACATGAACGCGAGATTATCAGGGTTAGCAGCTTCGTGAGTGTAATGTCGAGGCTAAAACAAAATTAACAAACAAAAACGCCCCCAGCAAATTGCTGGAGGCTTTTTCAGTTCAGCAAGCCGGAGCTTACTTAACGATTTCGGTGATGGCGCCTGCATCAACCGTTCGTCCACCCTCTCGGATAGCGAACTTGGAGCCGACTTCCATCGCGATTGGTTGGATCAATGTGATCGTCATGCTGATGGTGTCGCCCTATTTCTCGATAGGTTCGATCCACACCAAATATCGGTGGTCATTATTGGAGTCCATCATGGCGACAAACCAGCCTTTGGAAGAAACATAAACAAGGCGACGACTTACCATCCCTTTCAATCGTGACAATTGGTTTCGAAACGCCAATCGCTTTGCATTGGGTAATTTGAGACCAACACCGTATTGAGTTCCCAATGCAATTCCAGCTTCACATTCGTGCTCTCCAATTTGAAAGCCATGAGGAATTTTGTACCACGAAGTAGTTCCCACCTCCGCAACATCTTGGAATCCAAATGATGGTTCGGTACGAGGGTCAAATGCTTCAGTTGACTGTTGGATTGCCCAAGTACTCTTTGAAGGCACCAGATTTGTACGCATTACATTTCGAACCTTGTTACCAACAAGATTTGCCCGGTAGAGCCCGCTTTTACTTGGTTCGTTCACTTGAAACAGATATTCTATAGCACCCAATTTACCTAAGAGTTCTGTCTGACCGCAGTCCAAAGCAGTGCCTTTAATTTCGACCTCTTTAAGCTTTCCGTTGATCACCAATAGTGGCTCTTGATAAGTACCTGAATGAGCGTTGCCACCTCCAGCGGACCCAATCAATGTCCCGGACCTAGTCACCTGATTGGCACTCAAGAGTCCATTATCGAACTCAACAATATGACTAACTCGGAACCATCGGTCAAGGGAACCAATAGGGTCAGTGAGAATCAAGTAAGCCAACAGCATGGTCACACTCATCTTGACACAGCAATAGTTAATTTCCGGCACAAACAAAAAAGCCCTTGAGTTTCCTCAAGGGCGTTTCTTGCTTTAAGCAAGCCGGAGCTTACTTAACGATTTCGGTGATGGCGCCTGCACCAACCGTTCGTCCACCCTCTCGGATAGCGAACTTGGAGCCGACTTCCATCGCGATTGGTTGGATCAATGTGATCGTCATGCTGACGTTGTCGCCAGGCATACA
>JAYVHY010000025.1:0-2529 GCA_043770615.1 Armatimonadota bacterium
TCTCGGCTCCGCAGGAATCACAATATTCGGAGCAAATCGAGATGACGGCAGCGGCGTATCGGTAAGCGGCGGAGGTGACGTGAATGGCGACGGATTCGCTGATCTTATCATCGGCGCGCGCGATGCAAATGGTTTTGGGAGCGGAAAATCGAGAGCCGGGAAGAGCTTTGTCGTTTTTGGCAGCGGATCGTTGCCGAGCACCATTGACCTGTCCAATTTGGGTTCGTCAGGAATAACAATCTTCGGTGTCGATTTGGACGATCGAAGTGGCATCTCGGTTGGCAATGCTGGTGATGTGAACGGAGACGGCTTTGATGATATCCTTATTGGAGCGATCCATGCAGATGCATTAGGTAATATGAAGCCGAACGCTGGAGAATGTTACTTGATCTTCGGTGGCATATCGCTTCCAACCACCATTGACCTTACAAATTTGGGAGCCCTTGGAACAACGATCTACGGTGCCGAGACTTTGGACGAATGCGGTTCGTCGGTAAGCAGTGCGGGCGACATCAACGGGGACGGCATTGACGATCTGCTTATCGGAGCCCGTTTTGCGGATGGCTCGGGAAATACAAAGTCCTATGCGGGTGATAGCTACGTCATCTTTGGAAAGACCGATTGGTCTACAACTCCTACGATTGACCTCAACCTGCCTGGCTTGGCTGGAGTGACCATTTTCGGTGCCGACATAGGAGACAAGAATGGCGTTTCCGTTGCGAGTGCAGGAGACGTGAATGGCGACGGATTCGACGACGTTATCATTGGAGCCTATGCGGCCGATGCGTTAGGAAACACAAAATCGTTTGCAGGAGACAGTTACCTTGTTTTTGGCGGAACCTCACTTCCTGCTACGCTAAATCTTGCAAGCCTTGGAACAGCTGGCATCACGATCTACGGTGCCGATGCCGGAGATCTTAGCGGGTTGTCTGTGAGCGGTGGTGGCGATGTAAATGGTGACGGATACGATGATTTATTGATCGGTGCCTTTTCTTCGAGCGGGATTGGTAACAGCAAATTGAATGCAGGGGAGAGCTACGTTCTTTTTGGTGCAACTGTTTTACCTTCGTCGATTTCTCTACTGAGCCTTGGTGCTTCCGTTGGGATGACGATCTACGGTTCTGATGCGGGAGATGCAAGCGGGACGTCGGTGAGTTTCGCTGGCGACGTAAACGGGGACGGCTTCGATGATTTGATTATTGGGGCACCTAAGGCCTCATCCATTGGCAATAATAAATTGACGGCTGGCGAGAGCTATCTCATCTACGGAAGTGATCTTACGTCGGCAATTACACACCAAGGATCATCGGCTGGTGAAACACTTACGGGAAACGCGACCGCTAACGTGATGAATGGGGGGCGCGGTGACGACCTGCTCATCGGAAACGGTGGTGCAGATGTATTAACCGGCGGGCAAGGCAACGACGTCATCGCGATCAATAATTTTGAATTCAAACGAATTGTGGGTGGTACTGGCAACGATAACTTGCGACTGGACGGCGCTGGCTTGGTACTCGACTTAACAGCTCTCTCGGATAGCCGTATCAGCGGAATTGAAATCATCGATATCAGCGGAAGTGGTATCAACACGCTTACACTCAACAGTCGTGAAGTTCTTAACCTTTCCGATTCCACCAATACGTTAATGGTTCGTTGCGATCCGGATGATATTGTCAATCGCGGAAACGGTTGGACGCAGTTGACCTATCAAACGATTGGAAACCGTTCTTTTAGCGTATTTGCTCAAGGCGCCGCCAAACTTTTCGTTCAAATTCCCTACGTTGCCCCTACCATCCAAGAAGCCTATCTCTATTACAAAAATTCGAGCTTCGCATCGTTGGGATTGGCTGCGGCGATCGACCCGATCGACGATGGAGCAGGGAATCCAGACGGTAAGGATTTGTTGAAGTCGGGAAGTACTTCGCAACCAACCACTTTCTCAAACGTATCCAATTATTCCCGCGGAATCAACGGACTAGTATGGGACATCAATTACTTGGTCCCATCGCTGACTACCAGCGACTTCGTTTTTAGAAGCCCTTCGACGTTAGTTTCAGGACCAATCAATCCGAGCGTTTGGGGTAACGCGCCGACTCCGTCAGCGATCGTTGTTACGTCGGGTAGTCCTTCACAAATTCGGATCGAGTGGGACGACAATGCCATTCAGAATACTTGGTTGCAGGTCATTATTAAGGCGAACAGCAATACTGGTTTGTCATCACCTTCGGTCTTCTACATAGGTCATGCCCTTGGCGATGCGAATGGCAATGCACCGTATAAAGTAAACAACTCCGACTTGGCTGCCGTTCAGCCGTTCATTTCGGCCGCGAATGTGTTGATTACAAATTCGCTTGACATCAACAAAGACAAAAAAGTAAACAATCAAGACCTGAACTTTATTCAGACAAAAATATCAGCCGTTACGTTACTCAACAACATTACCATCCCTGTAGCAGGTTCTGCGAATGAAGGCTCTGGATCAGGCTCTCCCCTCATCCCAAGTTCGTTAGCAACCACTAGCGTAATCAA
>JAYVHY010000026.1:0-12938 GCA_043770615.1 Armatimonadota bacterium
AACAAGAAGGGCGAGATCATCGCCGCAATCGCTGGCAACCTAGATATCACCGCCAGAGTCTTGGCTCAAGAGCAGCTTGAAGAGCAAATGCGAGAAAATCGCAACTACCTCCGGGTCATGGAAAAGCAACGACTGAAGCTCCAAGATGCGAACCGACAACTTAGAAGACTGGCGGTTACGGACGGACTTACATCCCTCACGAACCGACGAAGATTTAACGAGCTTCTCGAAGAAGTTCTTGATCGATCAATTCGCCAAAATCAAACGTTCTCGGTCCTTATGTTTGATATTGATCACTTCAAAATGCTCAACGACGCCTTTGGACACCAGGCCGGCGATGAAATTCTCGAAAAATTTGCTGCGATCCTCAAGTCAACTGCCCGACGATACGAGCGTCCTGCTCGATACGGTGGAGAAGAGTTTGCGATTATCCTCGATAATTGCGATAAGGCTTCTTCAGTTGTTGCTGCCGAGCGATTCCGAAACGCAATTAACACGTTTAACTGGCCGTATCGAGAAATCAACGCCAGTATTGGATGTTCAACTTTTTCGGGCATCGAAAGCGTGCGAGAGTTGATCGAGCAGGCCGACACCGCCCTTTATGCGTCAAAGCACAATGGTCGGAACCAAGTTACCCATTTCGGCAACTTGCCGGCGGATACTCAGAAAGCTGCTTAACGTGTTCGAGGGCTCGATGGACAATATCCACGGAGTTATCGCTTGAAATAGCGTCAAAGTTAACCCATTCTGCCAAATCCGTCGATCCGTCCATTTCATTTCTTAACTCGCCTCCGATAACAGTTGCGGAAAACAGAAACTGAAAACTGTGAATGTCGCTCTCAGCTCGTTGCCAAATTTTTGATGAATAGCTGACCAGCGATTCCACCGACACCGTTAGCCCCGTTTCTTCCCAAACTTCGCGAACGACCGTTTCTTCCAAAGTCTCGCCGAAATCTTGTCCTCCGCCCGGAAGTGTCCACCTACCCGTGTGTTCAAGCCCATCCCCGAGTCGGCAAAGGAGTATCGAGGATTCTTGCGTAATAATCCCGTAGCATCCAATTCGCGTGACCTGGGACTTAGACATTGCATGATAGAATACTGGTTAACATGTCATTTGCAAAGTTGGTGAAGCCAGATTCCAATATTTCTCTAAAGGAAATAGACCCGTCAAAGACGAGTGGTATGACAAAGGAAGAAGCGGTTGCCAAGTTAGCCGAACTTGGTAAGAAGCTAAGAGATCTTCAGGAGCTTCACTTTGCCGCCGGAGAGAATCCGCTCCTTCTCGTGCTCCAAGGTTGCGATACATCGGGCAAGGACGGAACGATTCGCAACATCATGCAGTTCATGAATCCTCAATCGACTCGGGTTGCATCGTTTAAAGTCCCGACTCCGATAGAGCTCGCTCACGACTTTCTCTGGCGAATCCATCAACAGACTCCCGGCAAAGGAGAAACCGTCATCTTTAATCGATCTCACTACGAAGATGTTCTGGTCGTCCGGGTTCATGAATATGTTGCGAAAGAGGTTTGGAAAAAGCGGTACGAAACCATCAACGAATTCGAAGAATCGCTCACCGAATCCGGCACCATCGTGCTCAAGTTCTTCCTTTACATCTCGAAGGATGAACAGGAGAAGCGACTGCTCGAGCGTCAGCGAGACCCGAGGAAGGCTTGGAAACTGAGCGTGGGCGACTGGAAGGAAAGGGAACTTTGGGATAGCTATATTGAGGCTTACGATGATGCTCTCGGCAAGTGCTCAACTGAAGATGCTCCCTGGCATATCGTCCCTGCCAATGAAAAATGGTTCCGAGACCTTGCCGTCGTCGAAACCATTTATGAGGCACTAAAGCCGTACGAGGCTGCTTGGCAAGCCAAACTTGACGCTATTGGCGTCAAAGCGATGGCCGAGATCGCCGAGTATAAGAAGGGCTCTTAACCCTTCTTGAGCTTGTCGCGGAACTTCTCGCGGAACTGAGCGACCTTGGGCGATACAACGTAAGAACAGTATCCGGCGTTCATGTGGCTTCGCTCCTCGTCGGTCGCCTTCTCATATTTCTTGAAGTAATCCTGATGGTATTCCTCGGCTCGAACGTAATTCTTCAGCGGTTCAACCGTAGTCACTACTTTTACTTTATAAATCTTCGCAGCATCAATTTCTTTGATGATTTTTTCGGCAAGTGCTTTTTCTTCGGGACTGCTGTAGAAAATCGCTGAACGATATTGGGTGCCTGAATCTCCACCTTGACGGTTTAGCTGGGTTGGATCATGGGCTACGAAGAAAATTCTTAGCAGGTCAGCTTCATTGACCAATTTCGGATCATAAGTGATCTTGACCGCTTCGGCATGACCGGTATTGCCACCGCCAACTTCTTCATAGGTAACAGTTGGTGACTTCCCGCCAACGTACGCACTTTCAACGTCCAGAACCCCGATCAATTCTTCAAATTGGGCTTCTACACACCAAAAACAACCGCCGGCAACAACTACTGATTTTCCTTCCATTTTCTTTTTATTTTGTGGCTCTACTGGCTTCTGGCTTGCGGCCACAGGCACCGTATTCATGGCGCATGACGCGAAGATAGCGAGACTTCCTAATAATCCACCGATACCCATTTGCTTGAACATCCTTAATTTCATACGAATAGAATGCGAAGAGAGTGCTAATAGTTTCCAGAATATTCTGAAAGCTGACTTTTGTCAAATCACTTCGTATGAGCAGTAAAACGAAAATCCTCCCCTTTCGTTCGAAAAAAATCGGCATCTTGTGAGCGGGTCGGGATGGTTCCGGTTTGCTGGTCCACTATCTTTACAAAGCGGGGGTGATGAAAAAAGTGGGATAACGAAATGTTGGACGGGTTTTGCGGTGAATTTTTGCGACTGATTCTTCAAAGGCATTATTCTGATTATAGCAGACACATGTCTGGTAAGGCAAGAGCAGAGAACAGAGAACGGAAAACGGAAAACGGGGAACGACGGACAGGAGCACTTCTGTCTTCGCCAGGATTTCGCTGAGACTCAACGGGTAGATGTCGGCGCCAGCGTTGTTTCAGCAACGTTCCGTTGCGGAATGCCACAAAAATTTCCCGTCCACGCCAGTAGCTAGTCGAAGTCCATCGCCAGCATACGTCATGGTCGATAGTGCCCCAACATCGTTCAGGACCTTCAACCTATTTTCCCTATCGTAAGTATAAGTCGAAAGCACTCCACCGCGGTTCTCCAAAGTCATATTTCCGTTTGGATCATAGGTCTGAGTGACCATCGTTGGGTCTTCCCGAATGGTCAGTCTTATTCCATTATTTACACTTTTGTTCTCTGAATTAATTCATCTAGTAGGTCTTGTCTTTAAGCGGTAAATTGCCGACAGTTAACATTTTAACTTTATCTCTTAACCTAATGCAAATTGGTAAAATATTTTCATAACCAAGGTGATCAACTTGGTCGCACAATACTTCGACTAATGTCTCGGCGACCAATCGTGTATTTATTGTAAAGGTAGATAGTTGCCATAAGTACAAATCCTTAGTTATGAGCCCATCATGATAATTTGTCACCAGCATCGCTAGCTCACATATTTCTTGAGTAGCAAGTTGGGAGCCTGAATCATTGCTGTACTTGGATTGTATCTCCGAGATCAGACGTCTGTTTAGAGACGGCACTATCGAACCTATCAAGCATTGACTAAGATAGTATTGACTATGTTCTAAAGAAAATCGAACGTGTAAGTCAAGATTTGCAAGTTCGCACTTGCAGGAGTGAAGTCCTGAAGCTTCGTCGTCCTACCAATCGCATCATACGTTCGAACTCGCTTCATTCCCGAATGGAACAACATGGTCGTTTCACGAGAGTCCGCATCGTATTGGAACGTTGTGAACTTGTTGTCAACGTCTCGGAAAAGAGATTTCCTACCGATCGCGTCATAGCTAATCGTTCGAATTCCTCCATCTGGATCAGTCAGAGCCATTCGTTGTCCTACCGCATCGTAAACGTACGCCTGAACCAACCCTCCCGGATCAGTCTTGCCAAGCATTTGCCCAACCCGGTCGTATGCGTAGGTTGTGGTTCCCGTGTTGTTCGGTTCGCGACTGATGTTGGCAGTTCACCATGACGACTTCCAAGCGACACGAATTGCAAAAATGAAAGCGCATAGTGCGACTACCGCCATTGTCGATGACCAAAGCGACCTGAACGCTCCCAAATAGTAAAGCGCAACCGCAAAAAATATGAGTATTGCGGATAAAACAATTAGCATTTGTAATTTTTTATTCATACGGCTTGCACGAGGCTATGCTTGATAAACTGGCTTTGGCTTATCGCCAAAAGTGCTTTGGAAGCCGCATTCTTCAGGCTGACCTCCATTGCATCCGATCTTTTCCTGTTCGCACTGGCATAAGCTATTTTTCAGTATAAACGCACAAGCTAATCTCCCGGCAATACATGCTGAATATATTAAGCCACGACCAACCATTCCGAAATAGACTTGACATAGGAAGTTGAATCCACATATGAGAATCATAGCTAATGCTGCCGCAATCGCGGCCAAGCAGAGTATTGAAGCAATGCCAATACACTTTCTATAAGACTCTTCAGCATTCTTTATGCATTCATCATAACCTTCGTCACAAACTGAGCTTCCGCATCCAGCTCTATCCGGTTGCAATCCAGAATAGTCGGAAAAAACTCCTGGTGTGTTGTCGACATACAAATACTTCTTTTGCCAAGGCCAGAGCGGATCGACAGTCAACCACCTTGCAATCTTCGTCATCAAATATCTTGCTCTGACATAAAGCATCGTCGCTGAATCAACCAAATACCCAAGCAGTCCAACATATCCCCATGAACTCGGGTTCGTGCCCGTCGAGGTCTGCAGTTCGCCGTACGGCCAGTACTCTGCCGAATAAGTCTTAGCACCTGACGAGTTCCGGCACTCAACTAGGCTGCCCAGTGGATCAGGAATATAGTAAGTCTCGACCCCGCCCCGAGTTTCTTGCATAAGCATCCCGTTCACGGTGATGAAAGTAGTGGTTACTGTTGCCATTAGCTTGTCTGCTCCGAGAGATAGTCTGATCCATCCCAGGTGTAAGTCGTTATTTTTGCGCCGACGACCTTCGATCTTCGAAGTCCATCGCCAGCATACGTCATGGTTGAGAGTGCCCCAACATCGTTCAGGACTTTCAACCTATTTTCCCTATCGTAAGTATAAGTCGAAAGTACACCGCCTCGGTTCTCCAAAGTCATATTTCCGTTTGGATCATAGGTCTGAGTGACCATCGTTGGACCATCCTGAATCGTCGTAATCCTGCTCGCTGCGTCGTAAGTCATGGTGATCGGCTGACCACCCTGGTGCCACTTGCTGAGCACATTTCCAACCGAATCCATGGTGAACGTCGCGAACGCTCCGGTCTTTTGTTGTCCCATCAAACGGTTAATCTCATCATAAGTATAAGTCGTCGGATTTGCATCTCGAACCTGCTTCGTCTTCCGCCCAGCCGCATCATAAGTGTCAACAATCGTCATAATTGGCGCATTCGCCGAGTTCAGTTCAACTTGTTGGGTGAGCCGACCAACGGTGTCATAAGTTTGGGCAATCGTGCTTCCACTTCCTAAAACCATGGTTGTCAATCGACTGTTTGCATCGTAAGATGAAGTGAAAATCTTACTTGCCGGTGTCATCTGTGCTTTCAGTCGGTTCACAACATCGTAGGCGAATGTGTGTCGCCCATTGCTAGGGTCTACCATGAGAGATCTGCTACCCACTGCATCGTACTGATAGGTAATCATCTGGTTGCTTGGCAAGGTCACCGCTGATAATTCATTTCGGCTCGTGTAGGCGTAAGTTGTGACTCCACCTGGATCTTGCATCTGAGTTCGGTTATTCACCTTATCGTATGCAAGCGTCACAAACGTTCCGTCGCCGTATTGAGTCAAGGTCTGACGACTTGCTGCATCATAAGTCATGGTCTTCGACCAGCCATTGGCATCGAGCAGGTTAATCGCTCTTCCGTCCGCGTCAAAGGTTGTGGTCGCAATCCCGCCAATTTCGTTCTGGATTGCTTTTCTTCGCCCCGCGTTGTCGTAGGTGTTGGTGATGAAGTTCCCCCGAGCATCTTGGGTCGCAGTGTTTTGCCCCGCAACATCATAGACAAAGGAACTGACAAAACCCTTTGCGTCCATCCTTGATGCCACTCGGTTGGAAGTTGCTTGGTAAGTCGTGGTAGAAACGTGGTTCAGGGCATCTTGGGTCGAAACCTGAGCGCCATTCACGTTATAAGCGAAAGTGGTTCGGTTACCAAGTGGATCTACTTGAGCCGTGACTTGGTTCGCCGAGTCGTACACCGTGGTGTTAATAAACCCAAGCGGCGAAGTCGAAGCCGTTCGGCGACCAATGGCGTCAAACGTGGTTGTCGTTCGGTTACCAAGCGCATCTTGCGAGGCGATGGCGTCCCGTGCGTTGTAGATCGTCGTCGTTCGGTTCCCCAACGCATCTTGGACTGCGTTTGGACGTCCCGATGTATCGTAAGCATAAGTGGTGAAAAACCCTAAAGCATCTTGCGATGCGGTTCGTTGCTTCGCCGCGTTGTAGACCATCGTGCTGGTTCGTCCTAGCGGGTCCATACTCGCGGTTTGGTAACCCATGTTGTCATAGGTTTGGGTCCAAACGTTACCAAGCGGGTCTTGCTTGGTAAGGACGTTTGCGAACCGACCGTAGGTCATGGTGGTTCTAAAGCCCATCGGGGTGACTTTCACAGTTGGAAGGCACGTGTCGTAAACGGTTCTCGACATCTCACCCGCGGCATTGGTGATGGAAACAACGTGGTCCGCCACATCGTAGCCGTAACTGGTGACTCGTCCGAGCGGATCCATTGATGTAAGCATCCTACCAAGAGTGTCAAAGGTCCGGGTAACGACACTTCCATCTGGATTCGTGACTATATTTTGGTTGCCGAAGGAATCGTAAGCGTACGTCGTTACCAGCCCACGGGGGTCTTTCGCGGTAAGCCCATTTCCGTAGGCATCAAATGTGTAAGTGTATCGTCGCCCAAGTGGATCAATTTCGGCCGTCATGTTTCTTGACGAATCGTAGACCATCGAATAAATGAAACCAAGCGCATTTGTATAAGTTGTTAGGTTTCCAGCGGCATCATATTTGTAAGTCGTTCGGTTGCCAAGCGCATCATCGGCGGTCAGCACCCTTCCGTAGTTGTCATAAACGTAGCTGTAAACCACGCCCGATGGATTTTGTTCGGAAGTCTTAAAGCCGTTGGCATCAAACGCAAAGCTCGTGGTATACCCCTCGGGGCGCATAATCGACTCAACTCCGTATTGGCCGGCAATGTAAGTTGTAATCGCGCCGGTTGGCGAGGTTAATTGCGAACCGCTGAAGAAAGGTGCAACATCACTTGCGTACAAATAGGTGTAAACCGCAGTTCCCATCGACATCGTCGAAACCCGGCCAGCTGCATCGTAACTGTATAGCGTGGCAAAGCCTCGTGGGTCAGTAATCCCAGACAAACGTGTTGCTCCAGAAAAGGTAGCGTATGAAAACCCGGTTTGGCAACCAAGCGGAGTTGACATCGTTGTAAGCTGACGATTCGTATCATATTGGAAAGTCCAGAACCGACCACCCCAATCTTGAACCGAGCTGAGCAGCGACGTGGGCGAACTTGCTGAGTAGGTAAACGTGACTTTTCGACCATCGGTCACTTGAATCGTTTTGAGAAGTCCTACTTCTGCGCCGGTGCCGTAGGTGAAGGTTTGTCTTGGTCCGGCGGGGGCAATGGCCCTGGTTAGCAGATACGCGCCTGCGTTTTGAGTTTCGTATTGAAGTTGACTACCATCCGGGAACTGCTCGGTGTACGAGGTTCCGTTATAGGTCATGGTAGTTGGCGAGTAGGTGCCGGTACTTGGAGTGTAGTAAGTGATTCCTCCAATGGTCATAAATACAGACCAGGCAAACGCTTTCTCGTTTCCTCGCCAAACACTGAGTCCACCAAATTCTGGATCCGGTATGACGTAAGCGTTGACGCTTGCTGATCGGTTCTTTCCAAACTGATCGTTCCTGGTGGAAGTTGAACTATAAAAGAACTCGATGGTTAACCCCATCCCCAAAGCCTTCAAGACTATCTCGGGGTCAACGACGAGTGATCCATCGACTGGGTTAGGAATTGCTCGATGAGCGTGATTAAGAATGGGGTCACTAACGGAACCTTGTGACTCGACCAAGAAATCATTTGAATGTTGCGAATCTTTCATGGCTACTTTGTGGAAATATTGGGGCAAGCTGGCACAGCCGTAATGTCATCTAAACCAGGAGTGTAAGCGCCGTCCCCGTCGCAATTGGGTTCGGGATTTGGCGTTGGCAGAACACCCTGACTGGTGCAAAGCGTGCCACCTCCTTCAGAATCGGCACCCTGACCGGCACTTGCCGGTAAATAAATGTTGTGTCCGCCGCTACTACCACCATGAATTTGTCCACCCCAAAAAACCGGGCGACCTGTTCCATCCCAAGGCATATTAGTTGACCTCCATTGCGTCTCGTAACGCGGTAATCGCTAGCACAGAGTAATATTGCTTCCCTTCGGGAAGTCCACCAAGGAACACTTCCAGTTCTCTTGGTTCGAGGAGTTTCATTTTTTCCATCGTTCTACCTATCGCAAGTTCGCATAAGGCACTAGAACATCCAATTGAGCTTGGACAACCATTCGTGTCGTATGTCGCTCGGAGAATCTTATCACCCTCAAGTTTTAACCAGATTTTAACGAAGGGTCCATCGCCCGGTACTCCGGCAAGACCAACTTTATCACTATCAGGCATTTCCCCACGGTTTCTTGGATTGACCACATGATCGTGTACTCTTTCCGAGAAAACCATCTCAAATTCCCCTGTATAATTACAGTACAACGATTTTTCCAAAAACAATCCCAAAAAGTTGTCCACAATACGAAAAAAGTTAAATTTCTTATACGATAGTCACTTTTTGTACTTCGCTTCTCTAACCTATCCGAGTTCCATTGGTAGATTCAATTGAACCTACGATGAAAAAAGGCAATTAGTCAGCGAAACTATACATCACACCAGTGTAGGACCATCGTTTTCACCCTGGAGCAATTTGAGCTTCGCAAACTGCTCTATGCTCTGAACATGACCAGGATTGAGTTCAATTGCCCGTTCGGTGAACCGAATTGCGTTAGCTACATCGTTATGTTGCAGGGCATAAATACCCAGCATAAACGCCGCCTCCGCCACTCCTTGAGCTTCAAGTGCTTGTAAATGAGGCAACGCAAGGTTAGTTTGGTTTGCGGCTAACAGATACCGAGAGAGCAAAAGTCTAGGTCCAATTTCTTGCGGGTGAGTCTGAACGTAATAGTCTAAGAGTCCCATCGCTCCACCGGGTTCTTGTAAAGCATCAGCGAGTTTGGCCCGGCGCTCCGCCCAATCGATACTAAGTCCATCAATTTGGCTAATAGTATCCAGGCTCAAGCGAGCAGTGTTGAAGTCGCCAAACTCAAGTGCGGCATCCGTTAAAGCGATAAGACTCAGACTATTTTGCGGATTTGCGTGATAGGCTTTTGTCCAGTCTTGCCTGGCTCCAATATAGTCACCCAGTGCCATCTTAATCCCCGCCAGGTTATGAAGCCGTTTGAAACTAAGAATACCGATATCGATACTGCTGAAGTAACCTCCCGAATCCGCCGGAATGGATTCATATAAGTGTTTAGCTTCCTGCAGGTTTCCTTTTGCGGTTACCGTCATTGCGAGATGGAAAATGAGTTCGGGGTCTTCGCCAACTTTGGCAAGGCCCTCACGGAACCACATTTCAGATTCATCCAGCATTCCGAGTTCTCGATATGAAACGCCAAGGAGCGAGTAGGCTTTTCTCAGGTGGGAGTCTTGCTCTCCGGAGAACCGGATGCTTTGCATGAGTGCCTTAACTGCCTCTTGGTGCTCTCCAGTAAAGTGGTGAGTCATACCGACGTTGAACCAGACGAACGGATGTTCGGGGCGGTCTTGAAGATCTAAGTTTAAGAGATACCAATCCCGAGTGCGCTTATTGGCTTGCCCCGTTGTGCTCGTATCGTAACCAGCGTGAAGCACAACCGCATTGAGGCGAAGGATTTCTCCACCGTGTTCGCGAATGGAACTGAGTATTTGTTCGTGGATTCGTCCTTCAAACTTTATTCCGTCGTAATTGCGAATGAGTTTGACGTGGTCAACCTTTGTTCCCGCGTTTGGTCCTTCTTCGACAAATTGAACGGGGACCACAAAAGCGGTGATCTCTGGCGTAGCATTGATCGCCGCATGAAGCACGGCTTCTCCACTTTGCAAAGGCAGAACGTCGTCAGCGTCAAGCCAGAATATCCAGTCACCCGTCGCGTGGCTAAGGGATTCATTTCGGGCGATCGCAAAAGAGTCTGGCCAAGTGCTTTCAATGAGTGTAACTCCGTGTTCTCTTGCTATTTCCTTGGTGCGATCGGTTGATCCGGTGTCCACGACAATGATTTCCTTAAAGAATGGTTTAGCACTGGTGAGGCATTGGTCGAGTACTCGCTCTTCGTTCTTGACGATCATGCAAAGCGAGATGTTGGCCCTTCCTTTGAGTTCCTCTAAGTGCAGCTTTACCCTATCTGGCTTTCTTGATTCATCGAATTTTACTAATCCATCGACAAGGTTAAAACCAGGAAGATGGGATGCGTAGCCACACTCAAGGTCTGCTTGCCACTTTTGTCGGTAGATTGCGCCGTTAGTATCAAGGAGGTTGGTGACGTTTGGAACGGATCGGGTTAAAGAGCGCGAACCCCAGTGGTGGACATAGGCTCCAGTAACCATTCGAAGGCGATAGCCAGCTCGGGACATGCGGTAACAAAGGTCGGTGTCTTCAAAGAGTCCGATTCCGAATCTTTCGTCAAAGAGTCCGACTTCATTCAGCACCGACCGGCGGATGGCGATAGCGAATCCAACGAGGATTTCGACATCCTTGTCTTCTGCATTGGTCGAAGCAAGATCTGCCGCGAAATTGTCGAGCGTAACCAGGCTGGTGTAAGTTGGCGAAACCCTTTGGTGGTAACCCACGTTGTTAGACATCGGTCCACTTGCCCCGATTGAGCCGCTACTCATGAGACCCTCGATGAGCTTAATCAGTCCAACTCTTGGGACGACGGTGTCTGAGTTGAGGAACAGAACGACTTCCCCGGTTGAAGCTTCAAATCCCCGGTTACAGGTCTTACCGAAGCCTTGATTCGTTTCGTTTTCGATGAGGATGACGTTTGGTCTCTTTGCCGCCTCTTTGGCATCGTCGGGCGAGACATCATCCACGACAATGAGTTCGTGAATGAGATCTTGGCTCTTTTCTAGGCTGCCCAGGCACATCTCGATGTCTTCGCGACCGCCATGCAGCGGAATGACGATGCATACCGTTGGCCAGTTCTTTGGCTTTTCGGGATTTGGATTTGCTACTTCTCGCTCGTCCCAAACTCCTTTGAGTATCTCGGGAATCTCAATCCGCTCCGCCATTCCGTACGCCTGCGGGTGGGTCGGATGGAAGTCCCGCTTAAGCTTATCCTTGTCCCAACCCAGCCAAACGTTTTTGTACCAGTCTGGTATAAGTTCGTGCTTGTGACTCCATGTTGTGATTTTGCGGTGAATCCGCTCGTCTGGTCCGGCGTAGCTCAGGTGATGGATAACGCCATGCTCGGGCGTGAGAGTCAGTGGTCTACCACCGTGGTAGTCCCGAATGTAAACGTGTTCTACGATAGTGAGATCGATAAGGATGGCGGGCGCAAGTTGCTCCCTTGGACGAATAACGTACCGGGCAGACTTCCAGTAGGTGTCCATGTGAGCGTAGACCCTCTCCGCAATTTCGCCTTCGGTGAGTGTAGTAAGCGTTTTGAGAAGTAAAGGTTCGATGACTTCATCACCGTCGGGAATGAGGGCGTATTTGTATCCTCTTGTTTTAGCTTCTTGGTAGGCTTCGCGGCGATGGTCTGTTTCGTTGTTCCAGTCTCCGAGGATTACTTCGGCTCCGGCGTGTTCTGCTTCTCGGACTACTCGCTCCCAGTCACCAGGCGTAGCATTCCAAGACGTTCGAGACACAAATGCCAGAACTGGACCAAAAGCCTTGGCTGCTTCAATGGATTTAGCTACAAACCACCAATCATCGTGCAAGCATAAAACGACGCATCTATTACCTTTTTCCAATTTTCAATTCCCCAACAAGTAGAACGATAGGATATGACACTTCGTGCCGATTTGTTCAAGAAAATAGAAAGACTTTTGCAATACTTTGATAGTGAGATCTTTAGTAAGTAGCCCTCGACGAATGTTTCTTGCACTCATAAATTGTCTAACCATTATCCGTCATGATTTGTCAATCAGGAAGCCCGGCGCCTTGCGCCCTGCGCCTTGCGCCCTGCGCCCTGCGCCCTGCGCCCTGAGCCATGAGCCTTGCGCCTTGTGCCCTGAGCCTTGAGCCTTGAGCCCTGAGCCCTGAGCCCTGAGCCATGAGCTTTGAACATTGAGTCTTGATAAAGTAGACATATGTCTGCTATAATAAATATTGAACCCTTGAAATATCTGCCAATCAACAATCTCTAGGAAGACCTATGCGAACAAATCCTTGTCTGCACTGGCTTCATTCGCCATTAAGGCGACTGGCAACGAGTCAGTCGCCTCAACCGACCCCTCATTCCGATCTCCGATCTCCGATCTCCGATCCCTGCTTTTTAAGAATTCAGGTTCAAATCGTTACCAAGACCAAAAACAAACTAAGAAAAATGCTTGCCCTTAACTCAGATATCACCAAACTCCAAGAACTCGACGGAAAAGTCCTCACCAATGCCGAAATGGTAGTTGTCGAAAAACTTCTCAAAGAAGATCCCGACCTATGGCGTTACCGAGGAAACCTTCACAACCTCATCCGGCACCGTGTTCTTGACAACGTCAAAA
>JAYVHY010000027.1:0-12937 GCA_043770615.1 Armatimonadota bacterium
GAAGGCCCTCTTTGGGGTGATGAAGACTCGAACCTTCATTGTACTTGCCACCCTCCTACTGATCGACGGCGTGATGATCGGCCAGGTACTCGCACGACCCACAGCGGCACAGACCGGCGCGGCAGAGGACTGCACAAAAATTCCACAAAGTGATGAACCGCGGCTAACAGCCTGTTGGTTAAAAAAAGCAAAGGCGGGAGATAAGAACCTGCGTAATTCTTGGCTCAACGGGGTGGATCTGAGTAAGGCGAAGCTGGTTGAGGCGGATATGTCTGGGGCGCGCCTGGTTAAAGCGGATCTGACTAGAGCGGATCTGCGTCATGCGGATATGCGTGAAGCGGATATGCGCATGACGATTCTGAATCAGGCGAATCTGGCTCAGGCGGATCTGATTGGGGCGAATCTGACTGGGGCGTGGATGCCTGGGGCTTATATGATTGGGACGGATCTGCGGAAGGCGGATCTGACTAATGCGGATCTGCATAATGCGGATCTGCGTGGGGCGAATCTGACTGATGCGAAACTGACTGGGGCGAAGCTGACTGGCATCAAGAAAGACAAGAATACGAAGGGCCTCTAACCCTTGTCCTCGTGCACATATCACACGAGGGTTGGGACAGCACTTCGCGCTGTCCCAACCTCTCTGGCTGCGCTACTTCCTGCGCAGTGCTACGATGCCGCCGACTACGCCCAGGGCGAGGAGGGCGAAGGCGGCTCTGAGCAAACATAGACTCTGTTGCCGAATTCTCGGAGAGGCTCAAAACTCCCCCCAAGCGCGGGCTGTGGCTACCGCTTCGTAGGGCGGATCTGCGACGATCCTGAGAATTGGGATTGGAGGGTTTATTTGAGTGCCAGGAATTCTTCGTCACTTTGACACCATCGCAGAGAGCCTCAGCAAAGCGATTTGCAATTACGATTTGGGTTATCGACAAGATAGACGTAAATCGACATTGCTGAGGCATCCAAACAAAATGCCGATTCGAGCCTATGACGATCCTGAAAATTGGGATTGGAGGGTTTGTTTGAGTGCCAGGAATTCTTCGTCACTTTGACACCATCGCCGAAAGCCTCAGCAAAGCGATTTGCAATTACGTTTTGGGTTATCGATAAGATAGATATAAATCGACATTGCTGAGGCATCCAAACAAAATGCCGATTCGAGTCTGCGACGATCCCGAACAATGGGATTGGCGAGCCTATATCTAAGAACGAAACGAAAACATTGGGATCAATGTATAGTTAGTCATGACCGGCGATTCAACTTTGAAGCGATCTGGCAAAGAAGTCTTTCATGAATTGACGAAGTTGTTACTCAGTCCTGTGACTTTGCTTCACGTGGTCTTGGTCTTGACTCTCCCACTCTGGTTAACTCCAATCGTTTATTTGATACTCCGCACGTTCTTGTTTGATTCAAAAAACATCATCGCTTGGTCTATGCTTGTGCTTTTGTCTATGGCCTTTCTGTGGTCGTTAGGAAAATTTTTCATTGGCATGTTCAAGTTCTCAAAAATGATTAGACCATTTGCAATTGCAAAGAGAAATGGGGATTTGGAAGCCGCCCACAAACTTCTTGAATTCCGACCCTTCAGGCCAAGTCCACACCTTTTCACATTTGGGATGACTATGGTTTCCTTTAGCATCCCAATCATTGTCGCCTTGGTGTTAAGTTCTGGCGGCCAAGGTGGTTTGGGTGTCATCAAAGATCACGGAAAACTCCGAAACACCACGCGTCAAGAAGATCTAGAATTCATTCTCAAATCAATCGAAAAGCGAGGCATATTCACTCCCCTAGACCGTTCATGAATTAGTGGGTAAAAGCACGAAACCACTAATTCATGAACGAACCGATAAGGTGCCAGAATTTTTACCCGTTGAGACATTTCACGAAACATGCATGCGGGATGGTAGTATTCAGCTATGATCGCAACGCTGATGGTGTCATTGCTTGCGACACAATATCGTCCGTTCCCCCTTATTCCGAAACCTACCGTAAGCACCCTCAAATGGACAAGACCAGTCATCTGCGAGATACCCAATTCCTTTGCCGATGGCGTCTTTAAGTCCGGGAAAGCTGACGCAAAGAAGTTCAGTCCACCCGTTCGCTTTGCAAGCGACAATAAGGATGGATTTAAGATATCAATTGCCCGGGAGCGAATCGAGATTCAGTCGAAGCCTGGCTTCTATCAATCGATGGCCGTTGAATATCTCTCTCGGTTAACAAAGATCAACAACGGAGCCAAAATTCTCCCAACCGGCTTGGTTGAGGTTCGACCGAAAGTTGCTTGGCGTGGAGTCCACCTCTTTGTTGGTCCAAATGCCGTGCCGTTTCACAAAAAGCTCTGGAAGAATGTCTTGCTTCCGCTTGGCTACAACAAAGTCGTTCTTCAATGTGAGCAAACCGAATGGAAGTGCCTTCCCAACCTTCGGGGTGGCATCAATATGGATCGGGACGACTTACGATTGCTGTGTGATTGGTATCGCAGCGTTGGAGTTGAGGTCATACCGCTGGTTCAAAGCTTCGGGTATGTTCCATGGTTAACAAACAATAATGCAAATTTGGATTTGATGTTGAACAAGGCATTACCTTATGCGGTTGACCCTCGAAATCCAAAGGTCAAAAATCTCTACACGAAGCTTTGGAAAGAAGTGATTGCGGTCACGAAAGCAAAAGTGATCCACGTTGGTCTTGATGAGGTCGACTTCCGTGGGTTTCCAAGAGAACCTGATTTACTGACGAAGCTCTGGAAAATACAAGTGCCTCTCTTGGCGAACATTGCGAAGGCAAACAAAGTGACCTTGATGTTATGGGGCGATGAACTTCTAGCGGCAGGCGAAGGTGCAGCCCCGCATAGCGCGAAGTCTTTGCAAGATGCCAAAGAACGACGCCAGGTGATACCTAAGGGTTCATTCATCTGTGATTGGCACTACCAAAAGAACGCCGACCCCAAACTCTATGAAGCTTCCCTTGAGCTGTTCCAAAATGAAGGTTTCCGACCAATCTCATCTTCATGGTTCGAACCGGAGAATATTCGAGGCTCCCGTTTAGCCGCCATATCCGCCGGAGCTGGTACTTTGCAAACGACGTGGGCAGGCTACGTCGCCAACGAAAAAGTGATGACGAATAATTTGAAGCAATTCAGCGCCATGGTACTGGCCGCAGACTATGCTTGGAGCGGACGAACCGAACTACCAAAGGAAGTTGGCTACGATCCTGCGAGAGTATTCGTTCGATTGTTTAAAGGCAAGCTCTAAAACATTGGACCTGTAGCATGGCCAATTTATGCCCATAATTAGGGAGTCCCTGACGCAACAAGATGAACTTCTCCAAGCTCAATGAAATTCTCAATTGGTCGGCTCGCGTTGGAAAGGTATTCGGAATTCCGATCAGCCTTCATATCTCGCTCTTGTTCTTCTTGTTTCCACTTTTGCGAGACAATGGGTTAGGTCCCATCCTGACCCTCGAATACATAATTCTCGTTATCGTTTCGATACTCTTGCACGAACTTGGTCATGCGCTAGCCGCAAAAAAGTATGGCTTATCTGGTCTTTCGATCATGCTTCACGGTTTTGGTGGTTTTGCCACTTCGAGCGGCTATCGAAGTCCGACGCAAGCGTTGGTTATCACTCTTGCAGGTCCAGCGGTTACTTTCGCAATAGGAATTCTATGCCTTTCAATTTCCTATTTGACCAAAGGTCGATTCGAGATCGGTTCATTTGCAGACAAACAAGCTTTCATCATCTACCTTATCGGCTCGCTAAACATTCTTCTTGGATTCTTGAACATGATTCCAAGTTATCCGTTTGATGGTGGAAATGCGCTCCAAGCAATCTTGAATCGTAAGATGACGTACCAGAAGTCATCGCGGGTGGTGGGTCATCTGGGGTTAATTCTGTCGCCGCTGTTGATCATTTATTGGCTTTTCAAGGGCGATGGCTTTATTGGTCTTTTTGGCCTCATGGGTACTATTTCTTCGGTTCAAATGCTTCTGAACTCCGGCGGGATTCGCTTTAAGGAAGTCTTTCAGGATCGCCAAGCGGCCAAGGACATGCAGGCCCAAAAGAAGCGAGAAAAGGAGCGAACGGAAGCCTATTTGGGCGACGTTAAGGACCGAGAAAATGCCAGAGCAGAGAAAGAACGATTGCGGAAAATGTTTGAAGTGATCGATGGTGACAACGACAAATAGCGATATGGCAGGAGATTTATCTGACATTCGTCGGTCCAATCGTTGACAGCCAGGTTCACTTGTGCTTTCATGTAGTGCAATTGCTATGAAATCAAAACTTTTCTTTGCGGGGCTCGCGCTCATCGCCACTTCACTTTCATTTGCCGACGCCGTACCAAAAGGAATCCAAACTCGGTATGGAACTCTTCAAAAAACGATCGCTGCACTGAACTTCAAAGCATTTTCCGACTTCTTTGCTCCCGAATTTGTTTCGGTAGATCCAACCGGGAAATCGGTTAAGCGGGACGAGTTTCTCAGTCAAATCAAGCCGTTGTTTGACGGGGCAATAAAGGCAGCTCCGCTTGAAAAACTCTTGAGCTCCACGACCCGCAACGGAGTCGTCGACGTCAAGTTTGACTTCGTTTTGAAGCTAACCAGTAAGAAAGAGATCACGACAGTTCATGAGGTAGGTACTGACTCATGGAAACTGGTGGGTCATAAGTGGCTTCTTGTTAAAACAGTCGATTCAAAATTTGATGTCGTCACGAAAAAGTTGACGAAAATTGATTAAGGAAGTCATTGGACCATTGGGTGGCAAATGCTACCCAATGACTAGGCAAAAAGAATTCAATTGTTGGTCATATAATTGGACCACGTTTGTTCCAATGTCAGGATGCCTCAGGGGTAACCTACCGCCATATGGCGTTTGGTCGATATCTTCTTGTTTTAGGCTCATTTGGTATGCTCGCTGCTGGGCTATATGCGCTACCTGGGCAATCAACTTCTGTCAAGAAGAAAAAGCAAATTGACTTCAATCGAGACATCCGCCCAATCATTGATAAATGTACGGCTTGCCACGGGCATGATTCCAAAACGGTGCTTGCCGGTCTCCGGTTAGACACCCGAGAAGGTGCGACAAAGAAGTTAGAGAGTGGACACGCAGCCATCGTGCCCGGTCAGCCAACCAAGAGTGAGCTAATCAAGCGGATAAATACCAAAGATAAGAACGATATCATGCCGCCGCCGAGCAGCAACAAGGTTCTTAGCGCTGAGGAGAAAAAGCTCCTTGAAGTGTGGATTCGAGAAGGCGCTGAATACAAAGAGCATTGGTCGTTTGTAAAGCCCGTGAGGTCGGCGCTCCCAAAAACAAAACTAAAGAATTGGGTTAAATCCCCGCTTGACTCCTTTGTACTCGCCAAGCTTGAAGAAAACAACCTAAAGCCGTCTCCGGAAACAGATCGTCGAACTTTGATTCGACGAGTAAGTCTAGACCTGAACGGACTTCCGCCAACTCCCCAAGAGGTCGATAACTTCCTTAACGATAAGTCGCCCAAGGCATATGAAAAAGTTGTTGATCGGCTTTTGGCTTCGAAGCGTTACGGCGAACGAATGGCAATGGACTGGCTTGACTATGCCCGATATGCCGATAGCAATGGTTACCAAGCCGATTGGGAGCGATTCCAATGGCGATGGAGAGATTGGGTTATTGATGCCTTTAATAGTGGAATGCCATACGACCAATTCACGATTAAGCAAATAGCTGGCGATATGTTGCCAAACGGGACCCTGGCCGACAAGATTGCAACCGGCTTTAATCGAAATCACCGAATCAACACCGAGGGCGGAGTTATTGCCGAAGAGTGGCGGATCGAAAACGTCATCGACCGAGTTGAAACGACTTCCGATACTTGGCTTGGGCTCACAGTAGGATGTGCAAGATGCCACGATCACAAATACGACCCTTTGACGCAAAAGGAATTTTACAGCTTATTCTCGTACTTCAATAATGTGCCAGAGTCGGGCAGTGGAGACGAGAGCCCAATTAACCATCCGCCGGTCATTAAAGCTCCGTCGCCCGCTCAAGCCGCAATGTTGAAGAAGCATGAGGAAACCCAGACCGCTTTAACGGCAAGGCTATCAGCGTTCGGCACCAGAAATGCAGAAGCTGCCTCGAAGTGGAATGTCGATCCAAAGGAACTGCCGGTTCTCGCTGGCCGAGTAGCCGAATACAAGCTCGGCAAGAATCCTACGCTGGTCAGCGGAAATTTCACCGCTCCAACGATCGTCGGCGAAGTCGGAGAAGGGAAGGGAAGGTTTAGTTCTTCCGTCATCGTTAATGACAAATCATATGTGGACTTGGGCCAAGTCGGCGACTTTGATACCAATAAGCCATTCTCGTTCTCGCTCTGGGTGAATTCTAACGATGGTAATGGTTCGCCAATATCAAAAATGGATAATCCTGGTGAATATCAAGGGTGGGACGTGTTTATGCAGGGTGGTCGACCCGCTGTCCATATTATTAGCAAGTGGCCCGAGCGAGCCTTGAAAGTGACTAGCCGAACGATGATGCCCAACAAGAAATGGAGCCATTTGACGGTGACTTACGACGGATCAGCAAAACCCGAGGGACTCCATATCTATGTTAATGGCATAGACGCGGGTGCCGATACGGAGGCGAACTCCCTGTCGGGATCTTGCCGTACGAAGGTCAGTTGTAAGGTTGGTCGTCGAACCGGTGGTGATTTCTTCCGCGGTCAAGTCGAAGATGTGACCTTTTACGATCGAGCCCTAAAGCGAGCCGAAGTTGAGCATATGGGCAACGTTTTTGCTGCATCTGAGGTGTTGGGAATTCCTGCGGAAAAGAGAACCAAAGACCAAGCTGACCTTCTCGTTCGAATCTGGTCTCGCGATAAAGACCCAGAATATCGAGCCATAGATGATGAATTACAGGCTGCAAAGAAAACCGCTCGGGATCTTGACGAGAAGATTACAACCGTCATGGTGATGGAAGAAATGCCCAAACCACGACAAGCCTTTGTGTTGGTTCGAGGACTCTACGACCACAAGGGTGAAGATGTGAAGCCTTCCGTTCCAAAGTTTCTGCATGCACTTCCCGCTGGAGCACCAAACAATCGACTTGGCCTGGCCAAATGGCTCGTTGATCCGGCAAACCCGCTGACCAGTCGTGTGACTGCTAACCGAATGTGGGAACGTCTGTTTGGAACTGGACTGGTTGAAACCAGCGAAGACTTTGGCACCAGAGCTTCATTTCCATCACACCCGGAGTTGCTTGATTGGTTGGCTACTGAGATTGTTCGATTGAAATGGGATCAGAAGGCGCTCTGGAAAGAGATGGTCATGAGCGCGACTTATCGACAGTCGTCAAAAGTTACGCCTGCCCTCGTAAAGCTTGATCCATTAAATCGACTTCTTGCTCGGGGTCCTCGGTTTAGGCTAACGGCTGAAGTTCTGCGAGATCAAGCAATGTTCTTTGGCAACATTTTGACCGAAAGAATCGGTGGACCATCTGTGCGCCCCTATCAGCCAAACGGAGTTTGGGACGAGATGAATGTGTACGGTAATTTGCGGAATTACAAACATGATATGGACGACAACCTTCGTCGTCGAAGCCTGTACACAATCTGGAAGCGAACGGCAGCCCCTCCAAACATGACCTTATTCGATATGTCAACTCGTGAGACATGCCGCGTTCGACGAGCGAGAACCAGCACCCCTCTTCAGGCTCTGAACATGCTGAATGACGTAACCTATATTGAAGCGGCAAGGGCACTTGCTCAGAGGATGCTTCAAGAAGGCGGAACGTCAGTAAGTTCGCGACTCAAGTTTGCATTTCGAGTCGTCCTAGCTCGCAATCCATCAGACCAAGAAGCAAATATTCTGACGGCAGGCTTCGCTCGTCGGCTGGCTCACTATAAATCCAATTTTAATGAAGCAAAGAAGCTCATTGGCGAAGGAGATCTCGCAAACCCGTCCCATCTTGACCCTTCCAGTCTTGCCGCCTACACCCTTGTGGCTAGCACGATTCTCAACCTCGACGAAACGCTCACAAAGGAATAAATGGACCCAATACTCTCAATCCAAGACGAACTCAATCGGCGAACTTTCCTTAAACTAAGCGGCGGAATGGGCATGGCGGCGCTGTTCTCTCTGCTCGGAACGGACGCATTCGGATCCATGGATCAAAAAGGGAAGCGAACTGGCGGAATGCCAACCCTTCCTCACTTCAAGCCTAAAGCCAATCGAGTGATTTACCTTCACCAGTCAGGTGCTCCAAGTCAACTTGACCTGTTTGATTACAAGCCAAATCTGGCTCAAAAACGAGGCGAAGAGTTGCCAGCTTCGATTCGGAATGGTCAGCGATTGACAGGAATGACCAGCGGTCAAAAGAAATTTCCAGTTGCCCCAACTTCATTCAAGTTTGCTCAGCACGGCTCCAACGGACTTTGGCTCAGTGAACTGTGGCCGCATTTAGGGAAAGTCGCCGATGAACTTTGTTTCATTTACTCGATGCAGACTGAAGCGATCAATCACGACCCCGCGATTACATTCTTACAAACCGGATCGCAGCTCGCTGGCCGTCCAAGTATGGGATCTTGGCTAGCTTATGGCCTTGGTACCGAGAACAAGGACTTGCCCTCATATGTGGTGTTGACCTCGGTCGGAACTGGTCGAAAAGATGACCAGCCGCTCTATGATCGACTTTGGGGTTCTGGCTTCTTGCCAACCACCCACCAAGGCGTAAAATTCCGAAACCAAGGCGAACCTGTCCTTTATCTCAACGATCCAGATGGAGTTGATCGAGCTACGCGACGAGGAATGCTAGATGATCTTGGTGACCTCAATAAGCTCAAGCTTGATGCAATGGGTGACCCAGAAATTGCGACTCGGATTTCCCAGTATGAACTTGCGTTCCGAATGCAAACAAGCGTTCCCGACCTAACTGACATTTCGAAAGAGCCATCAAGCATCATCGAAATGTATGGTCCAGAAGTCAAAAAGCCTGGTAGCTACGCTTACAACTGCCTGCTTGCCAGACGCCTCGCCGAACGTGGAGTACGATTTGTTCAACTCTTCCACATGGGTTGGGACCAGCATTTCAACCTTCCGAAGGCTATCGCGGGACAATGCTACGACTCGGATCAGCCAACGGCCGCGCTTATCAAAGATCTTAAGCAGCGCGGAATGTTAGACGACACCCTAATTGTTTGGGGCGGAGAGTTTGGGCGAACGGTTTACTCCCAGGGTGACCTTTCACCGACCGACTATGGTCGAGATCACCACCCACGTTGCTTTACCATGTTCATGGCGGGTGGCGGCTTTAAGGGTGGCATGGCTTACGGCAAGACGGACGACTATGGCTATAACGTGGTCGAGAATCCGGTCAGTATTCATGATCTTCACGCGACCCTGCTCAACCAACTAGGAATTGACCATACGAGGCTCACTTATCGGTATCAGGGAAGAGATTTCCGATTGACTGACGTATTTGGCAACGTGGTTACTGACCTGATCAAGTAAGGCTGCAGCCTTGAGCCTTGAGCCTTGAGCCCTGAGCCCTGAGCCCTGAGCCATGAGCCTTGAGCCCTGAGCCATGAGCCATGAGCCCTGAGCCATGAGCCATGAGCCATGAGCCATGAGCCTTGATCCTTGAGCCTTGATCCTTGAGCCTTGAGCCTTGAGCCTTGAGCCTTGAGCCTTGAGCCTTGAGCCATGAGCCTTGAGCCCTGAGCCTTGAGCCCTGAGCCTTGAGCCCTAAACCAACGTCGCTTCCGACGAAATATTGCACTTCAACAATTGACTAACCGGACAGTTTTGTTCAGCGTTCGCCACGCTGGCCGTCCAAACATCTTCGGTAATGCCCGGAACTGAGCCAGTGACGACCAAGTGGGAATCAGTGATGGCTCCGCCTTCGAGAGTGATCGTACACATAGTTGCAATTGACTCGGCGGTAAACCCTGCCTCGTTCAGAACAAAGCTGAGCTTCATGGTAAAGCATCCCGCGTGGGCCGCGGCAATGAGCTCTTCAGGGTTAGTACCGATACCTTCTTCAAATCGTGAACCAAAGGAGTACTGAGTACCATTCAAAACCGTGCTTTGAGTCGTCAAGTTGCCGTTGCCTTCTTTTCCAGAGCCGTTCCATACAGCAGTCGCATTTCGCTTCATAGATATAGTTTACGAATCTGATCAAGGCGGATCAGCATTTGGAGAACAGAAAGATGAAACATTTAGCTCAAGACTTTTTGACATTCCTAACCAATCCTGGCAAAACGATGGGGGTGTTCAGGCGTTGTTATGTATACTCGAAGTCAGATTGACGTCATTGATAAGGGATTTATGCTAAAGGTTTCAAGGTTTTTCAAAGTGTCCGTTCTTGGTGGACTTATTGTCGGAGTCGGACTGATTTCTGGATGCGGAGGAGAGTCGATTGGTGGACCATTCGCCGCCGAGTTTGTCTATGTCGCCACCGGCGGAAGCATTGCCCAATATGCGGTCAGCACGTCGGGCCAGTTATCGCCATTAACTCCGGCTGAAGTGGTCACCACCCCTACAGCGACGAATCCAGTTTGGGTGTCTGCAAGCAAGGATGCGAAGTATCTTTATGCGGCAAACAGAACTCAAGGAACTATATCTCAGTACTCGATTGGTGCATCAGGTGCCCTAGTACCTTTGACTCCAGCAACAGTTACCACCGGAACGACGCCGAATTGTGTTGAAGTCACTCCCGATACGAAGTTTGTTTACTGCATAAACCAAGGCGACGACAAGATTAAGCAATTCGCGGTTGGAACCGACGGAACACTGTCTGTGTTGTCTCCAGCGACGGTCGGAATCAATTCTGGAGGCGAAACGATGGTCATTTCTCCAGACGGAAAATTCCTTTACGCATGTTGCCCTGGAGGTTCCGCCATCGATGCCTTCGCAATTGGCGCCAATGGTCAATTGACCCCCCTATCAGTTCCAAGCTATTCCTTAAACGGTGCTCTCGGAGCAACCATATCGCCCGATGGAAAGTACCTCTATTGCCCAGGGAATACCGACGTTGCGCAATTCTCCATCGACTTGACTGGTGCGCTGACTCCCCTCACTCCTGCAACTGTTCCCGGACCTGGTAACGGGAATACATGTTTCGCCGTTACTCCCAATGGAAAGTACGGATACCTCGGAGTGTTTAATGGTGGCAACCCAGGAAGCCCAGTTGGACAATATAGCATTGGAACCTCGGGAGCCCTAACCCCGCTTAGTCCAGCGTCAGTTGCGGCAGGAAATGCCCCAACCTGGATCATCACCGAACCAGCCGGAAACTATGTGTTTGTGGCAAACAGCAACGATGGCAAGATTTCTCAATTCTTGATCGGTGCCGATGGAACATTGACAGCGGAAACTCCGGCGTTCGTGTCTCCAACCGGTGCGCTAAACATGTCGGTTACGACTCGATAGGCAACATTTAGGCAGACAAGAATGGAACTTCTTGTCTGCCATTTTTGTCGCTTTTGGGGCGTGTAACAAGACCAAAACAAAGAATCAAACTTTGTGAATGTCCTTAAATGTAGCGATCCAAGCCACCGCATCTGTCGGAGCAACCGTACCGCTTGGCGGTTTCGCGACTACTGCTTCAGCAATCGCAGCAATAGTGATCTCTTTGTAATCCCAGAGATTCCGAACAGTCTGGGTGCCGTTGTCAATCACGACGCCATCCTTAGCAAGATAGACTTTCGCTGTAGTCCCCTCGATCAACGTCAAAAGCGGTGATACTTCGGTGGCGGCTTCGACTTCAGTGTTGAGCCATTTTTGAAACGCAGCAAGATCATCATATTTTTTGACAATTGCCTTTCCTTCATCTGATTCAGCACCGGATGCTTTTCGTAGCACTTCGGCAACTCCTACGTAATCATGACTGTTTGTTTTTGAAGATACATCCGCTACTTCGCTAGCATTCAAGGAGAGCCTCGTGGGAGCCACTGGCGGACTTACCGGTGAATTGTTAGATGTTGGCTCATTTGGCTTGTCACCTCGCATTCGCTTACCCATGGCAAGGAGCTCCTCAGGAGTGGATTTTCCTTCTTTAAATCGTTTACCATTTTCCCGTGCCTTTTGGTCCGCAGCTTGCTTCGATAATTTGAGAAGGAACAACGGTGAGGATGCCAAAGCTAGCAATAAAATTGCGGCCAAAATAATGACGGCTCCTCGACGACCGGTGGCTCCGTCAGTAGTAACGGCTTGGGGAGTGAAAAGGGCTTCGGCGGCTCGTTGACGAATTTCATCGTCAATTGGTGAAATTTCGTAAATTGGGATTGCGTCCGGAATATTCTTTGCCCGTAGCGGACCAAGGTATTTCGCCTTGAACGGAGTTTTGTTGACGACTAAGTCGTGAAACTCTTTCGACATTGCGATGGACTCGGGGCGAGCCAGCGCCTGGATTCGAGCCGCTTGGTTGACGCCGTCACCCATCGTGTTCTTGCCGTTCAGAATGATATCGCCAACGTGCAGACCTAATCGGTGCTGAAGAATCCCGTCTTCGGGCTTTGACAATGCTTGACGATACAACTCGCCTTGGATCGCAATTGCACACTGAACGCATTGAACTGCGCTCATGAATACGACCATCATGCCGTCCCCCATCGTATTCAAAACTTGACCGTTGTGGTCAGCGACCGCACGGTAAATGAGGTCAAAATCTCGGTTAAGGGCTTTGTAAGTTCGTTCTTCGTTGATTGCGCTGTGCTTACTGAAACTGACAACATCGGTAAACATGATTGAGGCAAGTGTTCGCTGCTCTCCCGTCTGTGTTTGCGGCACTGATGCTTGTTCGTCCATTGTTTTCCCCTTTCCCTGTGAAGTTTAGACGGTGCGAGTTCCGATTTTGTGCCCAAAAAAGGTATATTCACGGTCTTGTTTAGGCCGATGTAGCTCAGTGGTAGAGCAGCTGTTTCGTAAACAGCAGGTCGCGGGTTCAATTCCCTTCATCGGCTCCA
>JAYVHY010000028.1:0-29401 GCA_043770615.1 Armatimonadota bacterium
TTCAATCGGGTGGCTCGAGCAGGGTTAAACATAAAAATCCCAATTTTGGACCTTGTTGCGGGCAAGCTCTCTTTGCGAATCAGAGAACTAGACATCCCAGGTCAATTCAAGACCAGCGACAACGTTTTCGTCACAATGGTTCTCCGGGTTCAATACTCAGTAATTCCCGAGCAAGCTGCCGATGCGTTTTATAAGCTTCAAGCACCTGAACAGCAAATTTCTGCTTTCGTGCTCAACGTTGTTCGGGGTGAAGTTGCCAAAATGGTCCTTCGAGACGTTTTTGAGCACCAGGATACAATCGGAACCGCAGTCAACCAACAACTTTCGATTTCGATGACCGAGTTCGGATTCCTGATTCGTAATGCGTTGGTGAACGAAGTCCGACCCGCGGAAGAAGTCGTTACCGCGATGAACCGGGTCCAGGCATCGGAGAACGAAAAGACTGCGGCCAAGCTCCAAGGCGAGGCCGCAAAGTTTAAGACGGTTCTGCACGCCGAGGCGGAAGCCGAAGCGAAGCGATTGCAAGGCGAAGGTATTGCAGCCCAACGTGAAGCTATCGTGCGAGGACTCTCGGTTTCAGTTGAAAGTTTGCGCACCGCTATGCCAAGTGCCGACCCTCAAACATTGATGAATCTCGTTTTGATCAATCAGTACTTTGACGCCATGCGCGATATCTCCCAGGGCGAGAAAGCAAAGGTTATCTTTGTCCCATCGGGACCGGGGGCTTACCGGGATATCAGTGACCAACTGTTCCAATCGTTTGTCAATGCGGGTGAGGCATCGTCCCACGTGTCAGGTGATTACAGCAAGCCACCGCCGATGCCGCCGAAGAAGCCGCCGACCCGCTAAAGAACAAAAAAACCGCTTGTCATAGACAAGCGGTTTTTTTGTTGCTTACGCTAAACCCTTAGCTCTTGTTTCGTCGTCGTCGGATGAGAGCTAAAGCACCAATTCCGAGAACAGCAAAGGAAGCAGGCTCTGGAACGACGAACGAGAACGCATGTACGGTATTCGCGGCATGAGCACCGGTGAACACGTTGACTCCATTAACTTGAGCGAGAAGATTTCCTGACTCGGTTCCAGCGAACGCCAGGCCATTATCGTACCCACCCCCGAAGCTAGAAGCCACGAAATAATAGGTTCCGTCAGCAAGAACTCCGGAGTTGAGCAAACTCAACAAGCCGGTTCCACCATCGTCATCGCTACCTAAGAATTGACCGGTAGACGTAAACAAAGCGATCTCGGTATCAAAATTTGATCCTTCGGTATCGAAAATAAATGAAGTTCCGGTTGCATAGGTTCCGATATTGGTGATCGTCGGCGCGCCGCTCCAGTTAAAGGCTACGTTTGTCCAATTTGCGTCGGCACCGGCTCCGTCGTCAAAGTTTTCACTTGCCTCGAAGAACAAGTTGTCGCCGTTATTGACCCAGAACAATCCGTTCGCCGATAAATTAATATTCGCAGTTGAATAGTTACCTTGTCCGACGCCAGCGAAGAAAAATCCCGAACCAAAGTTGGTATTGGCTACTGCCCATTCTGAATCCTGAATCCAAGTTCCCGAAATGGCTGAATTAAGAGTTCCGGAGAACGAAAAATTGCCGTATATTGATGATGCGGCGGTATTGATTACGTTCGTCGAAAAGTTTCCGGGATCACCGGGGCCGGCAACCGAGTTAAATGGTCCCCCACCGGTAATCGAAATTTGGGCACTTGATAGCGCGGCGAAAGATCCCATGCAAGCCAGTGCAAGCAGTTTAGTTCTATGATTCATAAAGTCTCCAAGAAAAATGATCTCGCGAAGATTTGCGAGATACCCCGTAATCTTCGCATGCTTCGAGGAAAAATGCAAGGCATTTAGTCCCATTTAGGCTGACAAAATTGCCGGATCGTGCAAAATTGCCCTAGGCTTTAGCAAGCTCTGAACTTGGTGGCCTTACTCGGTCAGCTACATTCTGCTTTGATACAAGTTGACCTCACGATCATAAAAAAAACCGGATGAGAACTCTCATCCGGCTTTTTGAACGAAATCAAAAACCTTAGTTTCGGTTTCGTCGTCGTCGGATAAGTGCCAAAGCACCAAGTCCGAGAACTGCGAATGACGCAGGCTCAGGAACAGTTGAAACTGTGTAGTTGATGTTGTCAACGCCAACCCAGTCACCGAAGTCGCCAGGAGTCACGGCGATTTGTGTAACGCCCGTAAGACCAGTGAGACTTAAGGTCTGTCCACCAGTTGTTGAAGTTGCAAATATACTTGCAACCATCGATCCGCCCGCGTAAGCAAAGATCCCAGTTGAAGCCGGTGTTGACATACCATTAAAGTCAATGCTGATATCGGTAACGTTGCCGGTGAACGTCATGACAAAAACAGGATCGCCATCTTCTGCTAACCAGTCTGCGTTAAAACGGTGAAGTACCATGCCGCTCATCAAGTTCGGTGTTCCCAGACCACCTAGGTCAGTTAAAGTAACGCCCAAACCGGTGTTGGTTGCGAAGCCTTGTGTTGTAGAAACAGCGTTTGGAACCGTAAGTCCGCCAGTTCCCGCAGCGAATGTTACTCCTGCAAATTGGTTGGAAACAATCGTGCCCTCTGCAAGGCTGTTAAAGTCGATAAGCGTAGCGTTCGCAGAAGCTGCAAGTGCTCCAAGAACTGCAACACCTGTAATTAAGAATGATTTATTCATGTCAATACCCAAATGAGAAATAGATAGATCCGATTACAGATCTAAACCTAGAGTAACTTATCACATTCTTATACCAAATAGAACGACTTAGGGGCCAATCTGCCCAGCATTTTTGCCAGAAATTTGTACTTTTTCACCTACGGAACAAGATTCTCAGGTTGTAGTTAGCCGGAACACCTGAGTTTTTTGGTCTTACGGACAGAATCTTTGAACCATTTTAGGCATCATTCGACACCTACATTCTGTATGATGCTAGTTGACCACCAACAAGCGATGCCACACGTGGAAAAGCTCGATATATCCCAGCTTGCGAAGCAGCACTACGACCGAGTCTTTAGGTTTTGCTCGACGCGAGTCGGATATCACCACGCCGGTGACGCCGCCCAGGAAACCTTTGTCACTGCCCAACGGAGCCTAAGCAAGTTCCGGGGCGAAAGCCAGCCCCTAACCTGGCTGATCGGAATCGCACTTAACGAATGTCGGCGAGTAAACCGAAACAACCAGAAGTCTGAACAACTGCCCGAGTTTCGTGATGAAACGAGCCACGAAGGACAGTTGATTAACCGAGAAATTCTCCGTCAAGCGTTGTCCAAACTGTCCGACGAGCATCGAGAAGTCGTGACGCTTCACGAAATAGACGGCTTTACTTACGAAGAGATCGCTCAGATTGCCGGAGTCCCGGTCGGGACGGTCAAGAGTCGTCTCTATCACGCCTTTACCAACCTGAGCAAGTCAATCTATGCGCCCGAAACCGCAGCCACCCAGGAGGTGAACTAATGGAAAATCTTAAGAGTTATTTAGACGGCGAACTTGATATCGCCCAACAAGCCGAGGTCGAGACCCACCTTCGGAATGACGATGAACTACAACGAATGGTCGAGGAATTTTCGACGATTTCAACTACCCTCAAAACTGCTGATAGCGGGGAACCGTATGGATTCGAGAAGCTGGAAGAAAGACTGAAAGAAGCGCCGAAGGCTTCGATTTACGAGAAGAAGAAGATCTGGCGGTTGGCAACAAATTGGAGTGCAAGCATGGCATGCCTAGCATTGGCTGCCGTCATTTTGTTTCCAGTTTTTGCTCAGTCGAAACAGTCAGCCAGGAAGAGCGCGTTTCGTAGAGAAAGTGGATCGGATGCAACTGCGTCAACAATTACGCCGACAAAAGGTGAATCGAGAGCTAATGCAAGCCAAGATCTACCGCAAAGTGGGATGGAACGAATAAAGGGACGCACCGAATCATTTGACGGGCTAGGTGTTTCACCCACTGATTCTTCGCCTCCTGAGCAATCAAAGTCCGACTCTGAGGTAATTGCGAATGGCGATGCAATGGCGAAATCTCCTGCGCCAGAGATTCCAACCGAGCCGAGTGAAGCTGATCGATTGCAAAATGGATCGGATGTGAAAGTCAGCAAGCCGTCCTTTGAAAGTGGAGCCCCAACGAGTCAGTGGTACGACAAAGCTAAGACAGAAAATGAGAGGACTCGTACTGGCTTTGGTAAAACACTGAGGCCAGAAAGTCAATTCAAAGGCGAAATGCGATCGCTTCGAGACAAGACTGCTCAGCCAGTTACTACGATCGGCGATACTCCTCACGGGATATACCTTGAACGAGCTGGACAGGTACAAGTCAAGGTCGACGACCTGATGCGAGCTGTGAACGAGGCAACTGGAATGGTGCAGAGCTTCCATGGCTTTGTTACCGCCAGTGACTTGCAAAATCAGGCAGACGGAGGATCAGCAACGATGACGATTCGGGTTCCGACCGATAGCTTTAATGCAACCCTGGACAAACTCCAGGCGATGGGTGAAGTGCTTTCGGTGAACAGTAATAGCCAAGATATTACGTCGGAAACGGTTGAGCACGGTGCCAAGATGGTTTCGTGGGCCGACGAAGAGAAGCGACTGATTGATGAGTTAAATAAGGCGAAGACCAACAAACAACGGTTGGAAATCAGAGATGAACTTCGAAGTGTTCGGGCTAACCTTGAGGCATACCGAGCGTCGGTGAAGAGCCTCACCGAGCGAGCCAAGTTCAGCACGATCAATGTCAGCTTCGTCCGAGGCGACAAGGCAACTAAGGCCGGTGGAACAGGTAACTGGTCTGGCGACGCTCTCAAGGGTGCCAAGGACAACCTGTCGAGCATTGGCCAAGTGGTAGGGACGATGGGAATCTACTTCCTGGTCTTTGCACCAATTTGGCTTCCTTTCGCAATCGCGGCATACGTTATTCGAAAGAAGAATAGCTGAATCCCTCAGCCCCCGCTTCGGAGAAATCCGGGCGGGGATTTTTTTGTTCGTGTGGTATTTGGCCCACTTCAAGTCTGTGTCAGTCTATTCAACCCCCACCGGTTCGCCCCGATAAATCGGGGTCTCAAGACCCCTTCCACAAGCTCACCGACTCCCCTTTCTGGGAGAGTGACTTGTTCTTCTCCCTGTCAAGGTTCAAGGTCTTCTAAGTGAGATTCGCCAGCGAAAATGAGGACCATTGCGCTTGATCCAAAAACGCATCTCATCTAAACGATCGCTGCTGAATATAAGGTTCCGACCGGAACCAAATGTCCGTGGCCAGATGGTACCGGGGTCGGCCACGATCCTCGTTGTAGTGCCTACTCAGTAGAAGCTCAACATTAACGAGCCCTCAAGGTATAGGATCTTGAATTTTCGGGTTTAGCCGACCCATTACTTAAGTAACTACATAAATGTCAGATAAATAGTGGGAAACCATTACCCGGTAGGGGTACTATAAATTTTCATCCATGAACGGAATTCTCGATTTTCTACAAAAGGGCGGAGTGATGATGTATCCCCTCATCCTTTCCTCGGTTCTCATGATTGCGCTGATTCTTGAGCGATTTATCACGTTGAGAAAGGAGGCGCCGGATGTGGAAAATGCTTTCGAAGATATCCGAGAGAACTACATGCCAGGTGGAGATCCAACGGTAGCGATTGAGATTGCGAAAAAGCAGGGCATTCCTGGTCGAGTATTTGCCCGCGGATTGTTGAATGCCAAACGAGATGCCGATTCGATCGAAATGGCAATGGAGCTTGAGGCAACCGGAGAAACTCCGTCGCTTGAAGCCAACCTTGCCATTATCAAAACCATCGTCAATATTGCACCGCTCTTAGGCTTGCTTGGCACTATTGCCGGAATGATCTCGAGCTTCCGAGCTGCTAGCCAAGTTGGGCTCAGCAATCCAACTCAGATTTTGGGCGGAATTTCGGAGGCTCTCATTTCTACTGCAACCGGTATTGGACTCGCGGTCGTGGGCTTCATCTTTCACAACTACTTTTCGAATCGAGTTCGACGTACGATCGAGGACATTGAATACTTCGGCGCCGAACTCGTGAACTACGTTACTGGTCGAGTGGACTAACTTATGAGGAGCCGCGTCAAATTGCGAAGGCGAAGAGCTATTGAGGAGCCGGAAATTATTGTCATTCCCATGATTGACGTTATGATGTTTCTCCTATTCTTTTTCATGGTTGCCAGCCTGGCCATGGCGGTACAGAATGGCATTCCGGTCAACTTGCCGAAGGCAAGTAGCGGCAAAGACGAACGATCTCAAACCGTGACTATCACCCTTCAGCCTAACGGTTCGATCTTTCTCAACACGGCACCGATTATGTTGTCCGATCTTAGTCCCAAACTCAAAGCACTTGGCGTGACGAGCAAAACGTTGGTAACCATCAACTCAGACGACAAAGTCCCCTATGGAACCGTTGTTTCGGTCATGGATGAAGCCCGACAATCGGGCGTCTTGGCATTTGCTTTTGCTACCAATAGGAAGTAATCCATGGCACGTAAGCGACGCAAGAAAGGCAATCCACTTTTAACAAGAATTCTGGTGATTTCGGTTGTGGCTCACGCTATTGCGCTTCCGATCGCAGCCCACTACGGCGCGTTTAAGAATATCGGCAAAGGAGTTCGAGATAGTCATATTGTGATGCTCGCGAACAATTTGAAAGACGATCCTGAGCATGCTAAAGCGAAGGCAAAGGAACATGTCAAAAAGGTTGAACACAAAACATCAGACTCTAAGGCTACCGACAGAGCGAAAGGGAACAACCTTCCGCAGCCAAAAGTTGTAACTGGCGGTTCGGCTACTGGGGCGGGAGATAATTCTGGACCCAAGGCAGAATCTGGGACCGGCGCCGCAGGAAAGGTTCCTGACGGACCAAAAGCAGAGCCTAAGACTGAGCCCATTGTAGAGCCAATGAAAGAACCAGTCACCGAGCCCAATCCACCTAAGAAGCCAGATCAACCCAAGCCGATAGAACCGAAGGTTGAACCGGCAAAACCATCCGAGCCCAAGGCAAAGAAGATTGTTGAGGCTTTGGTACTTGAAGCTCCGCAACCTGAGATACCGGACGAGCTACGTACTGAGCCGCTCGACAAGACTTTGGTGGTAGAAGCTCAGATAGACACCGGAGGTCACCCAACTAACATTAGTATTTCTAGTTCAACTGGCATCAAGGAACTCGACAAAATTGGCCTCGAAACCGCAAGAAAATATCGATTCAAGCCCGCAACAGTTGATGGCGTTGCCTCCGAGCAACGTGTCCGATTCCGCATCTATTTTAAGGTTGACTAATGCAAAAATTACGACTACTTTCCCTTGCAGCAGTCCTTGCAGGAGGTCCATGCGCACTTGCCAAGGGATTAAATCACATTTGCTTTATAGTGGTAGATCCTACGACGAAGAAGCCAATTGAAGGAACAATTCGGTTATCCGATCCAAGCGGACGATCGTTCGAAATTTCGACGGCTAAATATCGATCCATTGCCTTTAATCCAATCGACTGGCAATCAGAGCATGTTGCAGACTCTGAAATGACCCTGATCATAATCCCGGCTGGAGAAACCGTAACCATCCAACAAAAGGACGACCTTCCAGTCAAGGATATTACGATAAGGGTGACCGCAACACGACTCAAACCCAAGACGCCAGCATCGGCCAGTTCAACAATCCGCGACAATACCGATCTGAAAAAATTTGGCGGAGGCGCTGGTGGAAACGACAATACAAAACTGACCAAAGGCCAAGCGGGTGTAGCCGAGGACTCGGCGGGACAAGCGCACGTGCGAGGCGAGCACGGCGAAATTGCCTACGTTGTTGACGGAGTTCCATTGCCCGATACTCTCTCGGGGCGTCAAGGGTCTATCGTTGTTCCAAGCACCATTCAGACCTTAGAAATGATCACCGGAGGGTTTGCACCCGAGTTTGGTGGGCAAACCGCTGCGATTCTCAATATTACAACCCTTTCGGAGTTCAAGAAGAGCAGATCTGATTATTCATTTTCTGCCGGAAGTTTTAGCACCTATTCCGGACAATTTACGTCGGTTGGACCAGCCGGGCCGAAGGCAAGCTTTATCGTTGATGTCTCAAAGAATCGCACTAGCAATGCCCAAGAATCTCCTCAACCGGATAATCAAACCGCCCATAACGAAGGTTCATCAAGCAGCTATTTCACCAAACTACGATTCACTCCGAATACCAAAGATGCCTTTACTGTTACGCTTAGCAACAGTCCAGGATCAACTCAAATCGCCAATCGGGCTGGTTTACCAGTATCGTTTGCTGAAGCAGGACAAGGATATGGACTTTTTGGGCTTCGCAACGCTGATGGCAGCCGACCTGATGTGAATTCGGGGAATTCTGGACTTCTTGGTGCCGCGCCAATGCAGTTAGGGAGCCAGCAACAAGCTGGTCAAGACATCAATCAAAAGGAAGTGAGTGAGTTTGCTACCCTCAATTTTAATCGAAAAATTTCAAAAAATGAGTCTGCCCAACTGGCACTGACGATTTTGCACAGTGGTCAAGATGTAACGAATAATAATCCTCAAATCGATCAGAATAGTTTGCCGGTTGACAGTAGCATCGAATTCAATCCGACTGCACTACGTAACGTCCATCATTTCCAACTTTCCGGCAATTGGGAGGTTAAACGGGGTGCTCATCAGGTCAAATCAGGATTCTTATTCAATTCTCAAAGAGGAAGCGAATCCTACCGAATTGAGGCTGCTTCTCAACTTGCATTGAATGCTCTTGCTGCGTTGGCGCCAAATTTGGCTCCTGCAGGTACGGCTAGTTCGGAGTTGGATATCAATGGTAATCCAATTTTTACCGCCACCGGCGGTGTTCCGACCCTCAACGTTAAGCGATCAGGAACCTACAAAGCAGCCTATATTCAGGACACGTACAAATTTGGTCGACTCACGGCTAACTATGGTTTGCGGGGAGATTGGTATACCCAAGAGCAGAACTTGGGGCAAGAAAACATCTCGACTTTTGAGTTATCTCCACGAATCAATCTTCAATATCAGATTGATTCGAAGACCGATCTTCGTTTGGCTTATAATCACTTGTTTAACACACCGCCTTTAGCTCAAGGGGCAATTGTTGGCGCCGCAATTCAGCCGGCAACTCTCAACCAGTATGACCTGGCGATTTCAAAGAAGCTCTCTAAGACTCGGAACCTAACCTTGGCTTATTATTACAAGGATATTCGAAACCAAGTTGACACTGGGCTCCTCATTCCTGGAAGTCAGATTGGCCTTTATAGTGCGGTTAACCTTGAGCGCGGCGGAGTACATGGTGTTGAGTTTAGCTACGATATCTCGGCGACGAAAGGGGTTGGTTGGGACAGCTATTTTCACTACTCGCTTAGTGCGGCAAAGCCGAACGGTCTCGATAGCACCGGAGGGCAAGTCGATGAGTTCAACGATCATGATCAGCGGCATACCATTGGACTTGGAGCGGCTTACACGTGGAAATCGGGAGCGACTTTTGCCACAACTCTGGCCTATGGTTCTGGGCTTGCAAGCAGTCCCATCCCACCCAGTGAAAACCGGGTCGCCCGAACTCAACTTGACTTGCATTACTCAACCGGTGAAAGCTTGTTTCGCGGCAAGGGCGGATTAATGTTTGACGTTACCAACGTATTTGATAGCCGTACGGTCATCAACTTCCAGTCCGCATTTAGCGGAACCCGATTCATGCAGGGAAGACGAATCGGGTTCTCAGTCTTTGGTCGGTTCTAGGCTCAGCTACCATTTGCGGTGATTCCGCCATCCTTCCATTCCCACTCGATCGTTTGGTAGCTGAAGGAGACTTCGACGGTCTCAGGGTATTTTGCCAATTCAGGATTTCGAATGTTTGCCATGTTGAAGTGAACTTCGCTTATTGTCGCATTAGTTAGCTTAATAGAGTAATGCTGAAATTCGGCTCCGCTCGCACCAGCTGCCCCTGACTTATTGGTCCAAAATTCAATTCGGACTTCCGTTAGGTTTTCTCCGTTCACCATTGAGTTATAGATGAGTGGAGTTGCCTTATCAAGTTCTAACGTTACTTTGAAAGGCTGCTGTGGCTTCTTGCCGATTAGCTGAATCCGACCAATTCCTGAGCTTGGTTGGGATGCTGCGATATGGTCCACCGCGATGACTCCGATTTTGCCTTCTCGTCCTTTTTGAGTAATGCCTCCTTTAAATTCTCCTGTCTTTTGCCCCTTGATGGACATGTACGCCATCAAGGCGGCTTGTGACTGAACGGTAAGGATCGATGTGATGAAGATGCTGGTTAGAACTCTTGCTCTCATACTTCGAACCTTACCAGGTACTTACGGAACTTCAGGGTCGTTATTTTCTTCGACTTTTATCGCTCGCTTCTTCGGATTGACCTTTCGATAAACAAACCAACCAATCAGTCCGAGCGGGATTGCCCACGGCAACCCGGCAACAACGAACAAGAGAATGGCAAGCCCGAACTCTTTCATTGCTTCAATAGAACCGTTGAATGATCGTGCGACCTGCGTTTTGACGTTAGGTGGGCCCTCGGGTTGGAAGTTCTTAACTTCTCGAATTGTAACCGTGATCGTGGAAAGATCGGTTTGATTCTTGAGGAAACGTAACCGCCCTTCGATTCGTTCGGTCTCTTCCCGAACTCGACTTAACTCTTTTTCGACGTTCAAAATTTCGCTGAGCTTGCCGGTGGCATTCTTAAGCAGTTCCACGAGGCGCTGCTCCTCAATCTTCTTGTTCTTGAGGCGAGCTTCGACATCATAAAACTCTTCGCTGACATCTTGTGCTTGGCGATTGTTGGATTGGAGTTCTCCGATGCTCACCGCAAACTTTATGAATGTATCGAATTTTTCCGCAGGCAATCGGATGGTCCAAGTGGACTCGCGTGTTGCTCCTCGGCTTCCATTTTTGCTGGCACTGCCAATATACGCCCCAAACTCCTTGATTCTTGACTCAAGCTTTTCGGTTGCAACGTCAAGGTCTTCGCAGACCAGTTGAAGGTCTCCGGTGTAAATGATCTTTCGGGGGAAGGCAAGTTTCTGTTCTTCGGGACTGCTTTTCCCGCTCATTGCATCGCTAGACTCGGCTGGCATAGACTCGAGACCAGCGGAAGCAGGCGCGCCTGAACTTTCAGCGCCACCAGATCTCGCACTGAGTTGCTTTTCCCCAGCACCACAACCCAAAAGCAAAAGTAGAACCGCTACGAATAAACCAAGAAAAGTGAGTTTCGTTTTCATTGAATGTTCCTCGAACTTGAATCCATTAACATGAGTGTCTCCAAACACGTTCCTGGTTCAATCATTATTGTTCATTTTGGAAATCGATAGTGCCCAACAATTTTCCAAGACCCCAAAACGTCTTCTTCTCTCGGGGTGCTCTTGTTATGAATGACTTGGTATTTGCCGCTTGAGCCTTTGGAATTTGTCAGCAATCCAACATGATCAAGGCCACTGTCAAGCTTCCAATAGACGATGTCGCCTGGTTTCCAATCTGCATTGAGCGGAAGTGAAGCCTTTCTGGCTCGGAAAAATACCGCCATGTTCTTAACCCGTCGGTGGTCAATGTTTGGATCCAATTTTCCTTTTGGATACATCGGCATGTTGCTTCGCTTGTGTTCAATGATGAGCTTTTGGAGATCGAGGTTGATGGCGCGGTAGGATCGAATGATGACATCGGTACAAACTCCGACTTTGCGATCTACATCTCCGCCAGGGTATTTCAGTGCCGTATAAGCAGGATCATAGGTCGTTCCCCAGGTCAATTGGTCACGAGCTGAAGCGATCAGGCGATCAGGAATTGTAGCTTGAAGGAGTAGGAAGGTAGCGATCATCTGAAGGGTTCAACGACCATTCGCGTTTGGTAAGTTTCCGAAGAGTTAAGATTCTGACGGAGGTTCACCTTGGAAAGTGTGAATGACTTCGATTTCGCCAATAATATGCGAATTGAACTCAGTCAATTCTTCGGCTGGAACCCAAAGTTCTTCGTGCATCCTTGCCCCAACAATTTTCCTCTCAAACTTTGCCACGTAGTTATCATCAACTTCAAACCGTGTGACATAGCCAACATAGCCCGATGCTTTATCCCTCGTGTTCCATTCTTTGGCAATCTGAATTGCATACTCTTCGTTCAAAACCGGATAGAAGATTGGCTGAATGTCGAGTCGGGGCGGGAATGCTTTAAACTTCGAGTCGCTTATGAGCTTTAGCTCATACATTCCGATCGGACGAAAAAGAAACATTTGTTGAAATTATTACTGAACACCACCAAAAAGAATTCGTCAGATCGTCCGTAGCAGGGAATATCCATGAAAATTTCTTCTAAATTTGTTTCAATCCTTTTCATTTCAGCACTTGGTATATCAATGGCATTCGCCCAAGGTGGCGGTCAGCGTGGCGGCGGACAGGGTGGCCGAGGCGCTCAAAGAGGCGGTCAGCAAATGTCTGAGCTTCGACTTCTTGGACGAAAAGACGTTCAAAAAGATTTGGCTCTTACTGATGATCAAGTAACTAAGATCGAAGAGTACACGACCAAGAACCAACCGCAACGAGGCGCAGGTGGTGCTGGTGGAGCTGGCGGCGGAGGTAACGGTGGCGGTCAGGGTGGCGGCGGCCAACGAGGCGGCGGTGGTCAAGGTGGCGGCGCCCAAACTGAAGAGCAACGAGCAGCTGCGGCAAAATTGCAGGCCGAGCGACGAGAAAAGACGCGAAAGGAACTTCTTGAGATTATCAGCGAAGCTCAAATGAAGCGAGTGGGCGAAATCATGCTTCAACTCCAAGGCTTTTCAGCTCTTGGACAGCCAGAAATGCAAAAGGCACTCGTTATGACTGAAGATCAAATCGCGAAAGTGAAGGCGCTGCAAACTCAGCAAAGAGAAGCAAACACCGCACTTTTCCAGAAGGTTCAAAGTCAAGAAATGACTCGAGAGGATGTTACGGCGGCAATGGCTAAGAACACTGAGACACTGAAGGCAGAGCTTGGTAAGATTCTTACTGCCGATCAGGCCGGTAAGTTCAAAACTATGCAAGGTAAGACTTTCACGGCAGACGAACCAGGCAAATAAACAACTTGTATCGCTGAACTCCTAAGCAAAACACTCCCGGGGTCGTCTTTATGGCGGCCCCTATTCATTTATTCGCTTTCAGCTTTCAGCTTTCAGCTTCCTTGGCTACTTTCCTAAGCAATTCCAGCAAGCTTTGATGCCAGCTGCAAGTTTCAGCGCATCGCCTTCACCTTCATAATGCAAAAAAGCAACCTCACTACTTCCGCCGAGGAGGTGATGATGGATCGCCGTGATATGGATTCCAGCTTTTCTCAAGGCATCAATTACCGGCTGCAGATCACCTTTGGTGCAGGCAGTATCGCCCATAACCATGGTTAGTCCACACTCGCAGGCGGTAAAAGCCGCCCAAGAACCTAGTCCCATCCCAGGCAGAAACTTCTCATCACCAACAGTCACAGTTATGTCCTTGCGAGGGTTTGCAAATCTAAGCACTCCGCTCGGGAAGAGTTGGGGTTTTACTCCGAAGACACTGGTTAGTGCCTCTTGATCGAGTTTCGGTTTTCCGATTTTGGGAGCGCTCTTTCGTTTTGGACCGTGCCCAAGTACATCAACAACTTTTCGAAAATCAGTAGCCACGGACGTAGGATTTCCAAACCGCTGGAAGTGAACGTAAAACAGGCGTGGTTCTTCTGCCGTCATGTGATTGTGAATCGAGACGACTTCGAATTGTCCAGCCCGCAGCCCGTCAATAACTTGATCAATCTCTCCTTCTAACATTGCGACATCGCCAACGGCAAGGGCGGTGTCACTGAACTTTGAGAACGCAATGTAAGTAGCCAAGCCCATATCTGCCGGAATAGCCATCCCGTTCGAGTTTCGAAATGATACGTCCACCCGGGGCATATTGATCCGGTACGAGCCATCGGCATTAAGGGTGCCGGTTTTGCCAATGATCTTGGCTGCCTCATCGAACGGGGTTGCTTTAGGAGCTTCAGTCTGAGCGAAGGCGATTGAAGACGAAAGGGAAGTCAATAGTAAGAGTGTCTTGAAGCAGGATTTCATGAGTCAGTACCTGATTCATCGTTGCACGTTCTTGTTGAAGAGGAAGACACAAAAAATCCCGCTTCGAGCTAACGAAGCGGGATTGGTTTTGCTCTGAGGCTATTAGATAGAATTCCTGAGTCCCAACGAGACGTTGCCGGTTACGGCGCTGATGTCAATCGTGCCATTGCCGTCGCCCAATCGTCCAGTAATTCTTTGATCATTTTGAGCTCGATCTTGTAGTTCAATCGAGGTATCCGCCAATCCTCGGAGCGTAGTAACCGCTACTCGAGCATCGGAACCATCAGGAATCGAGATGAACGCATTACCGTTTACGGTTCGCACACTCATAGAACCAGTCACCGGTTCGATAACATCAATAGAGATGTCTCCTGAGACCGCTTCAACTGCGATTGTCTTTCCGCTAGAGCCTCGGATCGAGACATTTCCGCTAGCCGATCGAAGATTCATGTTTCCATTGACTTTATCGACAACGATGTTCCCAGCCTTGTTTTCGACCAACACGTTGTTCGCATTCGAATTGCTAATGTAGACGTCACCAGAATAGGCTTGGACTTCAATTGGACCCTCGAGTCCAGAAAGGTCAATTCGACCATCTGTGCTGGTGATTCGGCAAGAGTTCTTGGTGTCTTTGACGGTTACGTGTCCGGCCTCTGACTTCACCTCAATGGCAGGCGTTGCGGCAACAAAAATTTCTAGATCGACGTCAAGTCCAGTTTCGTGTGGTTGTTTGACTTCGACTGCATGATCGCTATTTTCAACGACTAGCGTGTATTTGTCGGCCTTGGCTTTGGCATCTTCTTGGTTGGCCCCTCTTACTTGAACATGGGCAATTACGTAAGACTCAACTGCGTCTGGAGTTATGGTGATATGGCCACTGCCATTTTCAACTTTGAGGATCTGTCCTTCCTTTAGGGTCAGAGGCAAACGAATTTCTCGGGTTGTGGTGCTGAACAGCCAACCCATGTTGAATTTTCCTTTGCTTACTTCTTCTAGGCCTGATTTGAGAGCATCAAGGCCCTTCTTCGCGTTGGTTCTGGCCGAATTGGTCACGTCTTTCCAATCAACGTTTTCGGTGACTTCCTTGCCAAGCCGTTCTACAGTGTCAATGATCGCCCGGAATGGATCGCGAGGTTTTGACTCCGAGGCATATTGCTTCTTGTCAGTGTTTTCCTCTTCGACTCGTGGTGGAACGGACTGGTTGCTATCGGTACTGGTTCCAGAATAGCCACCTTCTTCTCTCTCCGAATTGTAAAACGCGTCAATGAGGTCAGCCGCATCGTCTGGTGATAGCTTTCCGTCGGCAACCAGTTTGTTTATCCTCTTTATTTCTTCTTTCAATTTAGTACCCCCAATTTTTGTTTCGCTTCATCGGCGGTGATTTCGCCTTTCTCTAACTGTTCAAGAATTTGCTTGCGCTTGCCAGAAATCTTCTCGCTCTTTTCCTTTGTTTCGTAAGGAGTGAGGCTTAGGGCCGCGAGGAGAGTATCTAAGCGAGCTTTGGCGGTTGGATAACTAATCCCAAGTTCTCGCTCAACGCCGTTCAGCATTCCTCTGCTCTTGAGAAAAATTTCTAGGAATTCCACCTGTTCAGGATCAAGCCGTGCATATCGCGGGATTTCAAAACTTCCGCGAATGGTAATGCCGGTTTCCTCGCTGGTCAACTCGCTTATATAAAGCTCGCCACCGCTGACGGGGTCCTTGTGGGGAATTCTATGCAATCTATTCCTGTCCATATGTGCCTACTTACTCTAATGTTGGCTGATTGGTTGCACTCCTTTGAGGCAAAATCTTTGAATATTCTGACCTTTATCTACAGTTTTAGTCAAATTTCGAGCCTTGTCATTAAAAAAGTTTAATTTTTGACTCAGTGGGTCCTGGGTCGGTAGACTAGGACTAATGTCTTCTTTACAACGATTGAAACAGCGAATGGCCGACGTAAACGCCCTTGGAGCTGCAATGTCCATGATGGATTGGGACCAGCAGACTTACATGCCGCGAGGCGGCGCCGAAGCCCGTGCTTTGCATTTGGAGAGCCTTTCCAAAATGCATCACGAGTTGTTTACTTCCGACGAAACCCAGCAGGATGTAGTTGAAGCGGCAAAAGAGGCATCTGGTGATGATGTTGCCCTGCTAAGAGTTATTAAGCGAGACTTAGACTTGGCAATAAAATTGCCATCGGAATTGGTTGGACGAAAAAGCAAGTTAGCTGCGATCGCCCACGAGGATTGGGTTGCGGCTCGAACCAAGAACGACTTTAAAGGCTTTGCCCCGACCTTAGAGAAGATGTTTGACATTGCCAAAGAAGAGGCAGAGCACCTTGGCTATACCGATCACATTTACGACGCTTTGACCGATCAGTACGAGGAAGGCGCAACCGCAGCCGACTGGAAGGCGATGTATGAATCAATCAAAGGTCCGCAGGTTGAGTTGGTAAAGGCAATTCAGGCAACTGGTCCGGTCGATGATTCTCGATTGTTTGGAGACTGGGACAAAGCAAAACAATCAGCGTTTACCGAGATGCTCGCTAAGGCGGTTGGCTTTGACTTTAATCGAGGACGTCAGGATACCGCTCCGCATCCATTTTGCACCGGTTGGTCGGTCGGCGATATCCGTCTGACAACCCGTTACAAGCCATATTTGGGATCGGCTATCTTTGGCACTCTTCACGAAGCTGGTCACGGTATGTACGAGCAAGGATCACCGGCGGCGTGGGATTTGACCTCTTTGGCTGGCGGAGTATCGCTTGGTTTCCACGAAAGTCAAAGTCGAACTTGGGAGAACATCGTTGGACGAAGTCGAGCTTTTTGGGTTCGATTCTTGCCTGACCTGCAAGCAACATTTCCCGCGATCGCCGATTTGAGTGTTGATCAGTTCTATGCACAGATTAATAGGGTGAATCCATCCTTGATTCGAGTCGAGGCTGACGAGCTGACTTACAACTTGCACACGCTCGTTCGATTTGAAATTGAATGTGCGGTCCTAACGGACGAATTGAAAGTTAAAGACATGCCAGAGGCATGGAACGCGAAATACGAAGAGTATTTGGGCGTTCGACCGACCACGGATTCCGAAGGTTGTCTTCAAGATGTTCATTGGTCGATGGGTTCAATTGGTTACTTCCCAACCTACTCGATGGGCAATATTCTGAGCTACCAGATTTGGAATGCTCTCGAAAAGGACATTCCCAATACGACCGAGCTTTTTGAGAAGGGCGAATTCGAACCAGTTCTCAGTTGGCTCCAAAAGAATATCTACTCGCAAGGTCGCAAGTACACGCCGAAGGAACTCATTGTTCGAGCTACTGGCGAACCGATGAATGCGAAGTATTACTTAGATGGGCTTGGCGCAAAGTACCGAGAACTTTACAAGATCTAGGACGGTTCTCAAAACTAAATTACGCCTCATTTGCCCATACTTGGGTGATTGAGGCGTCTTCATTTGTTTGGTCGTTAACGTGAGTGAATCCGAGTTTTGCCAGAACATGTTGGGAAGGGTGGTTGCTCGGTGCGACAGTAGCGATAACTCGTTTTATTCCCCATTCTGATCGCGCGAATGATATTAGGGCTCCAATTGCTTCGGTGGCAAATCCTTGACCCCAACAGTCTCGCCGAAAGGCGTACTTCACTTCTGGTTCTTCTTGTTGATCGGGATGAACGATTCCCGCGCAACCGATAAGGTCGCCGGTCAACTTATGGCAAAGAGCGATCATGCCGTATCCTCGACGATCAAAATTTCGATCGGTAACCTCTATCCACTGGATACACTCTTCGCGTGTGATAGGAGTTGAATCTCCGACAAATCGCACGGTCTCGAGGTCTCCGTAAATGGCGAACATCGGGTCGATATCTTCAAGCGATAATATGCGACCAACTAATCTTTGAGACTCGAATAGCACAATTACGAGAGTCTACTCGTGACCAAGAGAGAGGTGCTCTTTTCAGAGCACCAACGTAGAGGTTTCTCTTTTCATCACCCGAATGGGTTCCGAAACTGATTTGAACCCGAAGGGTTCTGCCTAAGGTCCCGGTTTTTGGCCGCCTTTCGCAGCCTCTGCCATCGCTTTTCCTTGTGCTTCCCTAGCCTTTAGTTGTGCTATTGCGGCATCTTTGGCTTGCTGGGGCATATGAGGATTTGATTCGATGTTGGCAATAGATTGCTCAACTTTCGGCGGTGGCGCATCAACCTTTCCAAGATCGCCGTCACCGCAACCGATCAAGTTCAACGCAAATACGATTAAGACAGTAGGAGTAAAAGATTTCATTTGTTTGTTGGGAGTTGCCCCGGAACAATGTGTCCCAGGGCAATCGGTTTTTAGTACGGGTACCAGGAAGGGTACTGCTGCGCTTCTTTGATGTAGATATTCTTGAACCAGACAATTCCCGTTCCCTTCTCGGAGCGAGTAAATGTCTTAGCATGTCCATCGAGGAACGTAACCGGAGTTGATCGATTGTAACGATATCGAGGATGCATTCCACAACCCGCCCATGTGGTGCTGAAGCTATCGAGGTCTCCAGAACTGTATCCAAGATCACAGTCACCTACTCCTGGGAGAAGGGAAACTTGAACTTCTGGGTTATGAGTTGGGTTACCGTTTGCATCTGGTGCCAAATAGTCGATCCAATCCCATTCCCATGCAGACATTTGGAGCCAACCAGCGTAGCCCTTGTTGATTCCTTTTTCGATCATGTAGATCTTATCAGCAATGCCATCAATTTGTGTTGTTGAAAATGTTGGTACATTCGTTGTCCAACCGTTCCAAGGGGCTGAGCCGTCTCTGGCAAGATCTTGGTGGATCGCATATGATCCGTTGTCTTGCTTAGTTGAATCACCTGGAGCTCGGAAGATTCCGTCTTTTCCGTATAGAGCCGTGGCGCCGGAACCCGTGTTTCCATTCTTTACATATGGGTGAATCATGCCTGGCCAGCTATGCCAGTCGTACGGATTGGAAGCAGATGTTTCCACGTACTGAAGCATTGGTAGGGTGTCATCACTGTCTGTCGAATACATCATGATACCAAGCCCAATATTTTTGGTGTTTGAGAGACTTGAAATCTTCTTTGCGGCGGCCTTAGCTTGAGCAAATACAGGGAAGAGGATCGCCGCAAGAATTGCGATGATCGCAATTACGACGAGGAGTTCAATGAGCGTAAACGCTCCGTTTCTATTTTTCATCATTGCTTATATGTCCTCCATTGGACGGGTGGTTGAATTTCTGACAATCAGGGACGTTTCAAACCGGTGAGAAAGTGTGGTTGGGCAACCATCTATTAGGGCCATCAAAGACTTCGCTGCGTGCCTCGACATTTCGTCTAGGGGTTGCCGAATTGTTGTTAGGGTCGGCTCTATCATCGCCGCTTTTTGGGCGTCGTCAAAGCCAACAATCGATAAATCTTCCGGAATATTGATTGCAAGGTCGTTGCAAGCTCGGTACATTCCAAGCGCGGATTCGTCGTTTGCACAAAAAACAGCGGTTGGCCTTTGTTTCATCGAAATTAATTTGCATCCACCCTCGTAGCCGTGAGATTGTTGGAATCCACCTTCCAAAAGCCACTCAGGATTTACATCAAGACCAAAAGCTGCCATTGATTCAATAAAGCCTTTGTTCCGCTCTTGTCCATCAATGTGATCTTTTGGACCTAGAAGCATGGCAATCTTTTTGTGTCCAAGCTCTGCAAGATGCTGTACGCCGAGGTTCATTCCTGTGCGGTTATCAATTTCGAAATTGACAGAGTTCATATTTCTGCCACTGAGGATAACATGTGGGAATCCAATTTGGTTAAGATACGCGATGCCTGCGGAGTCGTTTGGCGGCGCCAGGAATATTGCTCCATCGCATCTACCATCTAGCAGGGGATAAATAGCCTCTTTGGTTTCGGTCGATTTGATCTGAGTCAAAATCAGAACATCTTGCTCTAATGCTTCGTAGGTATTAACAATTCCGTTAAGCATTGCGACAAAGTATGGGCCGACCACCATGTCAAGCTCGACTCTTGGTGGAACAACGCCAATAACATGGCTCTTTCGGGTGATGAGCGAGCGAGCTAATCGATTTGGACGATAGTGAAGCCTCGACGCGACATCCAAGATTCGTTCTTTAACTTCGGCAGGAACTGATCTTGGTCCATCGTTCAATGCATAGCTGACCGTACTTACCGATACGTTTGCCTCTCGTGCTATGTCCTTGATGGTCGCCATTGAAGATATCCGAAACGTTTCGCGAAACGTTTCGGATATGTTACACCAATGATTTTGAAAATGTGCAAACTTTTTCCATAAGATTGCAAAATGTGCAAAGCGCGACCATGTGTCCCTAGGTCTAAAGACCTGTATTTTGGCCCCAGAGTGATGGCATTGAGGGAACTAAGGGATCCCAGCAAAAGTCCTAGTTCCCGTTTCAACCTTCATTTGATAGAATGGTTGCATACTGCATTTATTACAGCATTTTTCGAGGTTCTAATTGAAATTATTCTCTACATCGATAATTCTCGCATTGGCAAGTCTTGGTTTTGCCAACAACACATTTAAGATCAACGTTCCGACCCAGGATGAACTCAGCAAGGGAGCCGTCCCAGGATTCCTTCTGGTCAAATACAAGAAGGAAGTTGCAGCAGCAATTGCTGAATCAAGTAAGTATTCACGCCCAAATCTGCGCAATTCAATTTCAATGGATATGCAATTCCAGTCACGGATTGGCAATTCGGGTTGGATCATGTACAAGATTCCGACTGTCGTGAATCCGATTGAATATGCAGAAGTTGTTCGAAAAAATGAACCAAGAGCAATTAATGTGGATACGGTAAAAGAAGTTCATACGTTGCTGGTACCACCGAATGACCCCGACTTTGATGCGGTGCAATACGATGATCCAGAAGGACTATATTTCTTAGATTTTCGAGAGGATACTTCAGAACCACTTTCTTTTCGACGAGATTGGCATTTGGACGATATTGATGCACTCAATGCCTGGTCAGTTTGGCCAAATCAGTATTATACGGCTGCCAATAAGCCGACGAACGCACCCCTAATTGCCATTATTGACAGTGGTTGCGATATGGATCATCCAGACTTCAGAAATGCCGGTGGCGCAGGTACTAATACCACCCAAGGTGGCCAACTTGACAAAGCCAAGTCTGCCACAGTTGTTATTGGAACCGTAACCCCGGGTGGAGACGTAACCGACCACAATGGTCATGGAACACATGTTGCCGGTTTAGCATTGGCAGCAGCAAACAATGGAACCTATGCCGGTCATGGCACTCCGGGTACCGGATACGCCTGTAAAGGCATGATTGTTAAGTGTATTCAGGACAATGGGTCAGGATTGGATTCTGACGTCGCTCTTGCAATCTACTATGCGGTTGATCAGGGCGCGGACGTTATTAGTATTAGTTTGGGAACCACTTTTTTCAGTCAAGTCATGCAAGATGCGATTACGTATGCCACTGAACATGGCTCGGTGGTTGCGGTTGCAGGTAATGAAGATGGTGGCGGGGGGGGCGATCTCGGTCCGATATGGCCGGCCGCTTGTAGCGGAGTGTTAGGAATAACCGCCAATGGACCGGATTGGATTCCCGCCACAGAGACATATACCGGATATGGGTTTTACGTTGACCTAGGAGCTCCAGGCGGAGATATTCAAAAAATTGGCGTTCCGGAGATTTTGGATGGATACTATAAGCTCCAATTTCCGTGGTCAACGGCAACCAGGTATGCCAATTACATTACTGACAATAGTCTTGCATACCCACCATATACTCTCGACTACACATACCTGATTGGTACGAGCATGGCCTGTCCAGTGGTTGCCGGTTCGATAGGAACCTACATGGGTAAGAACAACCTGCATCAAGGCAATTGGAGTAATACCAGGGTCTATCGTGCGGCTGAAACTGCAGCGCAAAGCCAAGGAGCTCCTTTTGGAGGTTGGGAATTGGTCAATGGCTATGGATTCTTTGACTTTCAAGCTATGATGGTTGACCAGGATTCTCGGGTTGCTCAAATTGGCGGTGTCGAAGGAATTGTATTTGACGGCGGCACGGCAGTTTCAAATGTTACGGTTCGAGCAAAGAAATGGGATCCAGCTACCGGTACGACCTCTGGTGTAACATTTACTACTTCGACTTTTGCAAATGGTAATTACCGATTTGACGGAATGGCCCCTGGATTTTATCAAGTTTGGGCGATTGCGTTTGCTCATCGAAAAGACGCTTGGGTTGAAATCAAGGCGGGTTCCGATCGCAGCGGGGTTGACTTCTATTGTGGTACTCCAGTAATTGACTCAGATGGTCCAATTGTTCCGAAATGCAACATTCTGGCTTCTTCAGCAACGAATTTGTCAGTTGACCATTTCGCCTTTGATCCTGAGACTCGTCTCCAAGACATCAGTTTTCAAGTGTTGAACTCGGCCAATACAATCGTCGTAAATCCAAAACGGGTGTTTTTTGAAAACAATCTCGTCAACTTGGGATTTGGTACAACACTGTCAAATGGAACATATACCCTTAGAGCTACTTATGTCAACGGAGAAGGATTTACGACCGTTGTGGATAGACCGTTTGTTATTGGAAATTCTCCCGTGCCTGTCAGCGGAACAATAACGCTCCAAAGCTATCCATCGGCGACAAATCGAACCATCACGATGCAATTGAGAACTCCGGGAACAACAACGGTCATTGAGTCTTATACTCTCAATGTCCGCAGTGGATCGACCTTCTCAATCAACACCACTCAACGCGGACCTTTTGATATCGCATTTAAAGGAGCTCATTTCGAAAGAAATGTTCTACTGAATGTAAACATCACAGGCTTTGGGGCTTCCGGGTTGGCACCAAGCTTGAAAAACGGTGATTGCGATGGAAGCAATATTGTAGGAACTTCCGACTACAATGCCTTAAGATCAGCATGGGGTTCTACGACTGGATCGGGAACCTGGAATGAGAATTGTGATCTCGATGGTAATGGAGTCGTTGGGACCGGAGACTACAATATTCTGAGAACATTCTGGGGACAAGCCGGAGACATCTAGAGCTTCTCTTCTTTCGTAGAAGCCTCTCTTTTGATGAAAAAGAGGGGCTTTGTGCTTCATAATCAACTCATATGGCAGAACGGCCAAGTTGGGATACTTATTTCATGGATATCGCCCACCTGGTGGCGACGCGTGCAACTTGCCCGAGGCTCAGTGTTGGTGCCGTTTTGGTCAAAGATCGCAGAATCCTCGCAACCGGCTACAACGGTGCCCCAAGGGGTATTTCGCATTGTCCAGAAGGTGGTCATGAAACTGACTGGCCAGGCGGATGTCTGAAGGCAGGACATTGCATTCGGGCACTTCATGCGGAGCAAAATGCGTTGCTATCAGCAGCGATGATCGGAACTCCTTGTGCTGGATCAACAATTTACGTTACTAATCAACCGTGCAATATGTGCGCGAAGATGATTATCAACGCTGGCATCGAAAAAGTAATTTATAAAGGTACCTACCTGGACGAATTTTCTTTGGAGCTTTTTCGAGAATCGGGCATTGAACTTTTTCGATTCAAAGACAATGAGTTGGAGCTTGTCCAATAATGTCCGTTTTTAACAACCACTCCCTAATGGAGAACATTAAGTGGACGACCGTAAGTTGCGGTATCGCGGCAGCCGTCAGCTACTTTTTAACTCCGGTTGTCCGAAAACTAGCGATCAAGCAAGGGGTCGTAGATGATCCCAATCAAGATGACCGCCGAGTTCATACCGAACCAACCCCGCGATGGGGTGGACTAGCTATTTATGCTGCCTTAGTCGTCTCAACGATCATCACGATGCTTATCGCCCAGCGTCAAGCGGGTGCCTATATGTGGGGCATTTTGTTGGTGTCAAGCATCCTTATGATTGTCGGGGCGCTGGATGATTTATATCAGTACAAGGCAAAAGTCCAGGCGCTTGTGTTGCTTCTCGCCGGAGTGGCAGTTCAGTTTTTCGATGATGGTGGCAAGAATGCAAGAGTTCACATATATGGATTCGATAATCCTTTTTCGGGAAACTATGTGCACCTTATATGGCTTGGTGTCCCCCTAACTGCAATTTACATCTTTGTAGTTACCAAGACCATGGATACCATTGACGGTATTGACGGGCTAACTGCAGGTATCGCCACGATTGCCGCCGGCACACTATCTTTGATCGCAGTTTATGAGGGGCAGGGAAGAGTAGCGATCATGACTGCGGCTACGTGTGGAGCAGCACTTGGATTTCTGAGGCATAACTATAATCCCGCCAAGATTTTCATGGGTACAGGTGGGGCTTATGTTCTTGGGTTCACACTAGCATGTCTGAGTGTGGTTGGGACCTTAAAAACTGCGGCCGCGGGGGCCATATTTATGCCACTCCTAATCTTCGGACTACCCATCGTTGATGCCGTGGTGGTCGTGATTAAACGAATCAGAAGCGGTGTGCCAATTACCCAAGCCGACAAGCGACATTTTCACCATGGTCTGCTGGCTCGGGGACTCAGTCAACGCCAAACTGTTGCGGTACTCTATACCGCTGCGGCAATCCTGTGCGTTATCGGGTTGCTCCTGATCCGAGTGTTTGGCACCCATAAATGAATATTCTTCAAGCAATTATCTACGGTATCGTCCAGGGCCTTACCGAGTTCATTCCAGTGTCTTCATCGGCTCACCTTGCCCTTGTTCCGGCGATATTGCATTGGCGAGACCCAGGAGCCGCGTTTACTGCAGTTATTCAGTTGGGCACGGTATTAGCAGTCTTAATCTATTTTTGGAAAGACCTTTCGGCAGCATTCATTGGCTGGATTAAGTCATTTTCAGGAGAAAAGAATTCGGTTGAGGCTAGAACCGGGTGGGCAGTTTTTTACGCGACATTAATTATTGCTGGAGTCGGGATTGCACTCGAAAAATATATTGAGGGACCTTTCCGGTCGCTGTACGTCGTGGCATTTTCCATGATTTTCATGGCTGTTCTCATGTTTATTGCCGATAGTCGCAAGGACAATGACCGCCCCATCGAGTCGATCCAATCTTTCGATGGCATAAAAATTGGAGTGTGGCAATGCCTGGCTCTGATTCCCGGGATGAGCCGAAGCGGAAGCTCCATTACGGGAGCCCTGTTTACCGGATATGATCGCCGATCGGCGGCCAGACTCTCGTTTTTGATGTCGGTGCCAGCCGTGACGCTAGCTGGTCTTTACGAAGGGTACAAGAAGTATAAGTTGCTTTCGGGCGATATGATGACGCCAACAATTATTGCGACTGTGACTAGTTTTGTTGTCGGATATGCATGTATCAGCTGGCTGATAAATTTCATTTCTACAAAGGGTACAAAGCCATTCGTGTACTACCGGGTTGTTCTCGGAATCCTTATTCTCATCCTGTGTGCCACTGGCACCATTGACTCATCGCAAAAAGCCGCTGAACCAAATGTTCCGAAAAAAACCTCAGGCACCGCAGTTTGACGTCGAGTGGGTCGTTGTTGGTTTAGGAAACCCCGGACCAGAATATGCTCGAACCCGGCATAACGTAGGTTTTGACGCCATCGAGGAGTTTGCGACGAAACACAAAATCAAACTGGATCGAGCAAAGCACAAAGCAAGAATTGGGATTGGACAAGTTGATGGAATTGGCGTGGTTTTAGTCAAACCGATGACCTACATGAACCTAAGCGGCCAGTCTATTGCGCCAATTCTGCGCGAGTTCAGCGTGAAACCAGATCACCTCATCGTGATTGCCGATGAACTCGACTTCGTAGTTGGTAAAGTTAAGATGAAGCCGAAGGGTGGCTCTGCCGGGCACAATGGCCACAAGAGTATCATCCAGGCGTTGGGTACTGACGAATATGCCCGGATCAGGATTGGCATCCATTCCGACGCAAGAGGCGAAACGATTGACTTCGTTCTCTCAAAATTTCACCCCGACGAGAGAATCGACATTGATCGAGCCATTGGAAAAACTATTGATGGCATCGAGGCCGCCCTCAGAGATGGCATTGAGCGAGCTCTCATCACCATCAATGAAGAGTAGGAAACTATCTTAGGCTGCGAGCAGATGAGGCTTATTCGGGGTTACTCGACGATGCACAACTCGTACACTCAGCTCGGGATCGATGGCCAACCATGGGAATTTGTTAAGCGCGCTGGAAACCTGCTCAAGTTTGTCTTCATTTGTGGCAACAAAAAACTCGTTGCCTGAGTATCTCCCTACTATGGAAGGGGCAGAGTATGTCGACATCAAAACGCTCGCAACATTTCGAAGCACCTCATCACCTACCGTTCGCTCAAATTTTCGATTGATCTGATCTAGGTTCTGAATCTCAAAAATGAATGCAGTTTCAAACGATTGAGCATTTGCCAGTTCGAGTGCCTCAACATTGCTGAGGACACCGGTAAGCGGATCTTCCTTCAATAATATCTGCACTTGTTGCAGATGATCTGATAGGTCAACGTCGCCATAGACCCAGTCATTTTCATGGCATGAAATTGATTCCACCGAAACCAAAGAAGTATTGATGCCCAGGGTCAAGTCATGAACCCTTGCCCAACGCTCCATTCGGGATTGGTGAACTCGCTTTTCGAATTCAACGGCGTTGCGAAGTGAGCTTAAGGATTCTAAATGGCTTCCCGAATTTTCAAAGACCTTGGACTGCCAAAGATTTATGAGGGCCATGTCGCTCATCGAAGTTGCGTCCGGTGCCGACTTCAGAGAATCCGCCAACAAGGCTTTAGCCTTTAAATTATCACCACAAAGGTGGTATGCGTAACCGGTTGCTCCCTGAACTCTAGCCTCCGAGCTGAAGTGTCCATTTCGAGTTGATGCTCGCAGAGCAAGTTGAAGATTTGGCAGCGCCTGTTCTGGCTTAGATTGAATCAAGAGAGATTCGCCAAGTGCTTGGAAGGCCCTTTCAACCAAAGATGGCGCAAAGTTATCAAGTTTGTTAGTCAATACATCGAGCAGAATTGCCGTAGCAATTTGGGCGTCAATGTGCGAAAACCCTTTGTCGCCGATAAAAGTTTTGTCCCAAGCTTTCGAAACATAGCTTCTAGCTAGTTCAACTTTGAGCTCAATAAGCGTTTCAGAGTCGCCAAGAGTTCGAACAATGTCAAGCGCGCTTATTTGGCAACGGATGCAATGATCAAGCAGCCCAAGCGAGGCATAATTCGCCGCATAGTGCATCATGATCCAAGCTGTGCCGCGCAAATCTCGAATTTGAGTGAAGTAGTCGAATGCGATTTGCCAGTCTGAAAATGCGAGGACGGAATTGTCTTGAGAGTACGCTACCCAGCCTCGCGCCTGATGAATTCTCGCCAGGACATAGGTCAGTCTTAGCTCAAACGCAATTTTTTGCGCTTCATTGACATGACGAGTAGCCTCTTCATATCGGCCAAGACTTGCATAGCTTGATCCGAGCGCAGCATAAGCATAAGCTTGAGTTTCCCAATCGCCATCACTGGCAAACTTGAGAGCCGAATTTGCTAGCTCCAGTGCCTGGCTAGGAACTCGATTGCTTAACTCGAGGGCTGATTTGGCGTCCGCCAGAGCTTGGTCTTGTCTTCCTGTCATGAGCCGTCCACCTTAAGTTTCGGCTCATGACACTGGTAACTTTACGGTTTAGCCGGCGTATTTTTGCGTCGATTGATAACCCACATGACCACGCTAAATACAATCAAAAAGTCATCGAGAAACCCGAGCACGGGAATCATATCAGGGACGATGTCCAGTGGGGACACAAGATAGAGAACGGCGAGACCTGAGACAAGCCTAACTGGCCAAGGGTTTTCCTTGTTATTTGCAGCTTTGGCAAACCGTACGGTTTGATTCACATTTACTTTGACGAACAGCTCTATCTTTTCGTTCCGCCAAGCCCACTTCTTGAGCCATTTGGCTTAATTGTAGGTTGTTTGGCGGCTTTCATTGCCGATGTTTCAAATGGTAATGGGACTTGTGCGGGCAATGTCGTAATCAATCCTTTCTTCTTGTAATCCTCTATTTTCTTGGTCAGCGCCACGATTCGATTTTTGTCGTCTGGGTGAGTACTTAAGAATTCTACGTTTCCACCGCTTCCCTTCATTTTCCGGAACATCTCGAACACTGAAATCATTCCTTCGGGGTTATAGCCTGCTTTCAGGTCAAAGTCAAAACCATACTGATCGGCTTCCTTTTCTTGACCTCGGCTCGCCGAGAGATTGAATCCAAACTCGTTTATAACGGTCGCGATGTCCATTGTCTTCTTGCTTGCCCCAAAGATTGTGCCGAGCAGGAGAATCCCCAACCCTTTTTCTTGTTGTGAATTAACTGCGCTCGCCCAGTGTTCACGTCGAACATGGGTCAGTTCATGGCCCATGATTCCCGCAATTTCGTCGACCTTTGTCAGCTTATCGATAAGTCCCGTAAAGAAGAAAACGGGACCACCAGGGATTGCAAATGCATTCACTTCCTTCGAATCTATGACATCAAAAGTAAATTCCCACGGCTCCTTTTTGATTTCATCTGGAGTTCTTGCGTTTAGATACCGTTGTCCAATCTGGCGAAGCAACTTAACCCGAGGGTCGGAGTCTGGCAGTACCTTGTTTTCTTTTCGAATCTTTATTGCATACTCTTTCCCAGCCTTAATTTGATCTGCTTTTGATGGCTTAAACATCTGAGCATTAACCGAAAAAACGAGAAAGAACGCGGAAACCGAAGTCAAAGAATGAAATTTCATGGCAAACCTAAGAAATCATTTTACGAGGTTTTTTGATGGTTTTGACTCTGAGACTGATGAGAAAGTCAAATTTTGTCGATTCTCGCGTTATTTTTTGGAGAGCCTATGGAATAAGTCAAATAACTCTCGGTTACCGTGAAAGAAACCATTTTGAAATACCTAGAAATAATACTTATCTCTAAGGAATCGCGAAATGGAATCCGAAACATTGTAATGGAGCATCCCGGATTAGACTGGGAGGATGTCAAACCAAAATGAAGCGAAACAACATGCGAAAAGGAGCTTTTACGCTCGTCGAAATTATGATCGTAGTATTGATCATCGGAATCTTAATGGCGATTGCGGTCCCGAACTTTGTCAAAGCTCGAGACAGTAGCCGAAAGAATTCATGCATTGCCAACTTGAAGCAAGTTGACTCTGCCAAAGAGCAGTGGGCAATGGACAATAAGAAAGATGCCGGCGCAGCCGTAGCTTTCTCTGACCTAGTTGGTGCAACCCTGTACGTTAAGGCAACTCCAACCTGCGCAAGCGGTGGAACCTATACGGTTAACGCTGTTGGTACGAATCCAGCTTGTGATAAGTCTGGTCACGCACTTCCGTAAGGATTCTAACCTTTCAGTCAAAGACCCACACATTTTATGTGTGGGTCTTTTATTTTGTCTTG
>JAYVHY010000029.1:0-12907 GCA_043770615.1 Armatimonadota bacterium
CTCCAAAGAATGGAGGGCTGGCGCTTCAGGGGCCATAGCTGAAGTGACTGGGTGGATGATTCTTAACCTTCTTGGGGTCAAAGCAGGTGCCGAAGCAAATAGTTAAATGGCGCGACGAAGAAAAACTCACGAAATTTGCCCATATTGCAAAATATCTACCCAATCTGTGATATAAATAATTTAGTCAATAGTCAATAGTCAATAGTCAATAGTCAATGGACAACAGACATTTCGGCAAAAAGAAGGAAACGGCAATGAAAGAATATTTGAAATCGCTTATCGGCCTCATGTTTGGTGCAATAGCACTAACCTTACCGGCTACCGCATCGGCTCAACCAATTTCTCCAGGCGGCGGAAGCTCAAATTGGGAAATCACAACTGAAGCTGTGGGAGCTAACACGTATACTTTTCCAATACCTGATTCTGCCACCCAAGGTGGTTACCGAATGACTACAAACTCGAAGGATTGGGCAACAGGAAAATGGACAATCGACGGAGTTCTGCAATCTGGTAACCCAGGAGTTGCTGCCTTCGATTCTGCAACGTGGAACACGCCAACGCCTTACACAGGATCCGCTGAAGCAAAAGGTCAATACACGTTTCGTGTGAAATGGGTAGGCACGGGAACGCCGCCTACATATATGTACCTAGCCATGAATAGTGCGGTTTGTAGCTTTGATGATCCCGGTCTTGCGGGAGTTTCCTTGACCGGATCAAACGGCCAAAGCGATCCATTTTTAGTTGCTTATGGTGTTGGTTCAGCATCGGGAACCCACGCTAAAAGACTAAAACTGAACAGTACCGGTGAGGCAACGTACACCGTTAACCTTAACACAAAAGCGCAAAAATCGAGTACATATGCGGACCTAAAAGCCAGTGCTGCAGCTACTGTTTCATTGACTGCCAAGGCACTTGGACTCTTTAAAGAAACGTGGAAAAGAACTTTGATCCAATTCAGTGATCATGAAACCATTCACACTGATCCTGCATGGACTGGCGACGTCGAGCACGAGACTGCGGAAATTGGCGCATCGGAAGTGAATGGTAGTGGCCAGTTCCAATCAACTTTCAGTGTTGACAGAGTTGGTTCCTGGAATTCGCCAAGTGGTCCGTTCACTTCTAACATAAATCCGGGATGGAGACAGGAAATATACCCACCAACCGTTTTACAAATAATTGGAAACAATTCCTACAGTATTCAACAATTGGTTGGAATGCGTGCAAGTCCACAAACCATAACATTACATGCTAATTCGTCAGATCCAAACAGCTTGATACCAGGTCCATTTGATGCGACGATCGACCTAAAGGTTTGGGCTCCAGAGCGGATCATATCGAAGCTACCAGTAGACCATGTTGATAGACAGCAAATAGCATTTCTAAGTGGCCAAATGACCTATACCTTGGCCCCTGGGGCGAGTGAAACTTTCACCGTAAGCACCGCTCAAACAGTGACTTATAGCGCCACCGTTACCTTGTCACGTGGATTTAGTTTGGGCGCTGAAATTCCAGAACTGGTGAAGGCTGGAGTCACCGCTGATGGATCATTGGCACTAGGGTTAAATGTGAGCAAGAGCATTACCCTCAGTCTAACAGAAACCATAACGACGCCACCAATGGCTACTGGTCCTCGAAAGTGGAAGAAGTACCAAAAGGTAACGAAACACGATTTAGATCGTAAATTGGCATCATATGGAGATGGAGGTTATAGTCATGATTTTCCAGATGTAGTTGAGCACTCCTCAGCTCCAACTCTTGAGATCGAAGTAATTAGCGAGGCAGTGTCTCTCTAATGCTTTCGTTGGTCATGTTAATGGCGGAATGGGTTAAAGTTGAACCTTGGCCACCAGGATTTCTTGATAATTGCGGCGAGGTTGAACTTGCCGCAAGATATTCCCAATTAACGGGTGATCAAAACTACAAATCAATTTCACCGAAAGTGTCACGGGACATCGTAGAGAACAATCGCCTTAATCCCATTGCCTGGAAGCTAATGATTGATGCCCATTTGAATGCTAACTCCGGTCCCCAATTGCTTGCCGCTGTCGACACAATTTCTCGTAAAAATCTAACCCTAAAGTCTTTCCACCAATTTTATCAGTGTCAAAGTTATGCCATTAACGTGATCAGAGATAAGTTTGAGTTTTCCAAGGCATCATTCGGAGCGAATAGCTGGGACGACATCAGACGAAAAATACCTTCGTTTCAAGGCGGTGGATTCAATAGCCAAGATATGTTTGAAAATCGAGATGTCTGCTTGTCTTTCATTATAAATTATGCAACAGGCGGTGAGCCCGATTTGAAAGAAATAGCCAACAAAGCAAGAACAAAGTACCCCGAGTATCCATTTGAGTTCTACTATGCTGTGGCTCTGAATCAGTATTCGTACAAGCAAGACGAAAAAGGCAAACTTCACCCGAAGACTACGGGAGACCCAGCAAAATACTTGGAACAGATTCAATACATGCAGAGAAAGTGGCCAGCTCGACCTGCGCCGTATTATCTATTAATGCAGGCATATCGAACCAGTAACTTAAAATTGAGCAAGCAATATGCTTCAAAGTATCTCGACTTGGAAACACAGACGTTTCGGATAAACTGGAAGAACCAAGCAAAAGAGATTCTCCAGAGTCGCTGATTGACTAGAGTCACTGATTCACCATTTCTTGAGTGGCGCGGATCCAATTCCCGAATAAACAACGGAATGTTAAAGATTGGTGTTTTCTCTAGCCTCGAAACTGAGAAATCACCCTCTTTGAGCCTTGCCCTTTGTAACGATTGCCTTCCAAGTGCCGACACAATTTGGTACGCTTTATCTTTGGCAGATAGATATGCTTGCGAGCCCATTCCGTACAACTGATACGCGTCGACAGGAACGAACAAAGCTTATCAGTGTTAAACAAGAATGGTGTACACGGTTAGACTTGACTAACTAATTCCAAGTCAAATCAAGTTAGCCGTGTACCGTTCCACCAAGTGAACCTCGATCAAAGCTTCAAGTCAACAATTCCCGTGATCCCGACCTGCTCAACTGGCTTAATGTCCTTCGCAATCGTGTCTTGATCAATTGGGATCATCGCTCGGATTCGGACTTCCTTTCCGAAGAGATCCTGTTCGAGTTGGGCAACTGCCTTAACCGTGTCAAGGTACTTCTTTGGACCGGAGACTTGAACCATTCCAACTGCCTTTCGACCGCCAATTCCGCCACTGATGATCGGAACAACTTTTGTCAATTTCGATGCTTCTGGATCGCGCTTAACCAACTTATTGAATGCGTTGTTGACTTCGCCGCCGTAGCGCTTGGTTACTTCCCAAATTCCAACAAGCTTGATCAATTGGCCAATTTGGGGGGCAGCGATCGGAGCCAGGAAGGCCACAAACAGAATTGGGGCAACGATTTTGGTTGAACGAGAAAATCTCATAACTCTATGATACGAGGAACGGAAAGAATGTTCGCCAAAAAAGCTCTAGGCTTCGTTCAAATACTCTTTGACCTTAGCCGCCAATTGCTTGGTCATGGTTGGCACCGTTGCAATATCCTCGGCGGTAGCTCGCCGAATGCCTTCGATCGAGCCAAAAGTTCTGAGCAACATTCTTCGCCTTCGGGGACCGACACCCGGCACTTCATCCAAAACTGAACCATTGAGTCGCTTGTCCCGAATCTTTCGATGAAAGCTCAATGCGAAGCGATGAGCCTCATCGCGGAGCTTTCTAAGCAACATGAGTCCTGGAGCGGTGAGCGGGAGAACCACCTCTCGGTACGAATAGGAACCGTCCAAATTCTTATGGGTTGGGATGAAAATCAATTCTTGTTTCTTTGCGAGACCGATCATTGGCACCGAGAGTCCGCAGTCGTCCCGGGCTTTTAATGCCGCACTGAGTTGACCCTTTCCGCCGTCAATCATAAATAGATCGGGAAGAGTTGCGAACTTCACATTGCCATCCAAGTAGTTCCGTAGGCGACGCATGATCACTTCGTTCATCATCGCAAAGTCGTTCGGAGTTTCTTGCAGATATTTGATGGTAAATCGTCGATATTCCTGCTTTGCCGCCTCGCCATTTTCGGTTACAACCATCGAGCCAACTGGTGCCGTACCCGAGAGATTCGAGATGTCATAACCTTCGACCCTCATCGGTAACGTCGGCAGCTCTAATTCTTCTTGAAGCTGTTGCATGGCCTCAGCCGCCCACTCTTCCTTTGCCGCCAGCTCTTGGCTGAAGGCGTTGAGCGCGAGTTCCGCGTTGTTGGCTGCCATCTCAACCATTCGCAGTTTTTCGCCACCGTTAGGAACCTCAATCGTAACGGCCGATCCTTTCTTTTGACGTAGCCAAGCTTGTACGATGTTGGCTTCTTCAATTTCAACGGGTAGCAGGATTTCACGCGGCACGTCCGGCGCGCTCGCGTAGTACTGCTTAACAAACTCCTGTACCGCTTTGCCCGGAGGGGCATCCGCCGCTCCATCTAACAAATACTGGTGTTGCCCAATGAGCTTGCCATTACGAACGTAGAGCATTTGGATGGCTGAGCCGCGCTCGTCTTTTACCACTGCGATGATGTCCTGATCAATGCTGTCGTTAGAAAGGACTTTTTGGCGTTGTAACGTGTGCTCAATTGCTGCCAATTGGTCGCGGATCTGGGCAGCAGTCTCGAAATCCAGTTCCTCAACCGCAAGTTCCATCTTGGCCTTCAAGCTATTGACCAAAAAATCTTCCTTACCGAGCAATACGTGACTCACCTGGGTAATGACTTCAGCGTAATCCTGCTTCTTGACTAAACCAGCACAAGGCGCAAGGCACCGACCGAGATGATAGTACAGGCATGGTCGTTGCTCGTTCCTTCCGCTCCAGCTCTTTCCGCACGGAATGAGCGGGAAGACCTTGTGAAGTAGCTGAAGGGTGTCGCGAACACTGTACGAACTTGAATAGGGACCAAAATATTGAGCGCCATCCTTTCGGACATTTCGAGTGAACAAAACCCTGGGAAATGCTTCCTTTGTGATAGTGATGTAAGGATAAGACTTGTCGTCTCGAAGCCGTACATTGTATGGTGGGCGGTGCTGTTTGATTAGGTTACATTCGAGTACGAGTGCCTCCAATTCAGAGTCAACGACAATCCACTCGATGTCGCAAATCTTGCCGACCAGTCGCTCAATCCGGATGCTATGTTTGGCTGAGGTCTGGAAATAACTGCGGACTCGATTTCGAAGCACAATCGCCTTTCCAACGTACAGAACTTCGCCTTTTTCGTTAGTATAGATGTAGCACCCGGGCGACTTGGGCAGCTTTGTAAGCTTCTCAAGTACCGTATCGGGCACTTTGCGAATCGGCATATGCTTAGTTATACGATCAAACGTCGTACGCTTGCGCGATCTCTGGGTTGGCTTTTATCCAGTTTTCAACCTCGGTAAGACTTGGGACGTTTTCCGTCGCACCTAAATGAGCCACTTTAAGCGAAGCGGCTGCGGCACCAAATCGGACGCTCGCGTATAAGGTTCTCTTGTGCATGAGTCCATAGAGAGTTCCCGCTCGGAATGCATCGCCCGCACCGGTGGAGTCAACCACGGCAATCGCAGGAAAGGATGGAAAGAAAATCGCTTCTTTACCCGGCTCAGCTACGTAGAGACCCAAACTTCCGTCAGTCAAAATCGTGGTGCAATTGTGCTTTTTTGTCCAAGCCTCGGCCCATTTCTTATTGGCATCGGCGTTACCTTTTTCACCGACCGAATCGGTTCCGTATTGGCAAATTGCTCCCGTCGGAATAATCTCGTTGTCACGGGAAAAGTCCATAAGATAGAGCTTCATCTTCTTGGTATGGGCAATCTTTGCCGCTAGCCGGCTGGCATTCGGAATATTTGGATCTGCCGTGAACCAATGTCCGGCCTGAAAAGGAAGGGCGTCGAAAGGAGTGTGATTTGCCTCATGATGGAATCCATAACCAAACATTGTTCGATCACCGTCTGCGGTCACATAGACATCACATACTGGAGTTGTCCCAACCCTTTGGAGCAGGTGGACATCCAATCCTTTCTCAAGGAGTTTCATTCGGAGGTTTTCGCCGTCAAAACCACTACCGAGCGCGTTTCCGGCGAGCGCAACCTCTTGGCGCCACATGGTTAGGTAGCAGGCGGTGTTCGCAGCTTCTCCTCCTAGGAGTTCGGTTTGGTCTTCGACAGCGCAGTAGCCTCCCTTTTTTGGGAGGCTACTGATCCGCCTAATGCAGTCGATGCAAATAGTGCCAAAGACCAAAACCACCGAGCTAATTTACCGCTTTGAGTACGATTGAGGTAATGGTATGGGTCTTTGGAATCGTTTTTCTTACACTTGTTCTACTCTTTGCCTATTGGTTGAGCATAAATTCGAGGAAAAATCGCGAAAAGCTGGAGAACGTTTCTCGAAATCATCGAATTGTTTTTGGCGTGATTGGGTGCATCCTCTCTTTTGGATCGGCCTATGGAGCACTTACGGTCGCCACACCGATCAAAGACTGGAATAGTCCTCCTTGGTACCTTTTGACTGTGGTCATTCTATTTATGCTCGGTTTCATGGTTCTGCAGGTACTCGCTATGATGTGCTTGATTTCAATCGCCACGGAATCTGAAACGAAGTAGGGGTAGAAGCGTTCATAATCTAGGGACATCATGAAATTTAGAATTCTCTTCGCTTTCGCAATTGCAATCCTTTCTTCAGTTGGGTATTCGCAGGAAGTCACGCAGGCCGGAAAAGATGTTGATCAAGTTATTCTTAAGATCAATAAGCTCAACATAATCAAGTTTGTGACTCCTCTGCTCCTGAAGAAGTCACAACTTAACGCGCTGATGACAACTATGGAAAAGTGTCAAGCCAAGCAAAAAGAAATTGTTGAGCTTGATGCAAAGGAATTTAGAACCCAAAAGCTTGAAGCAGACATTGATAAGTCCATCGAGTCGGCACTTAACGATGGTAGCTATCCAAAACGGGAATTGCAAAATAAAATTGTTGCCGTGCAAGACGCCCTCTTGCTTCGCAGAAAGATTGCCACGGGCGAGATGGTAACAATGCTTCTGGAAACTTGTCAGAAAAACTTGAACGAAGGACAGTTAAAGGTTATGTCAAATTTGACTGACCCAAATTATGTCGAAGGCGATTCCAAAGCTGGGAAATTACCGAGCGAAGACAAGATAAAGCTCTATATTCGCGAAATTCTGCTAAGCCCACTTGCCTACGATATTTTTAAGCAGTTGGCCAAGCGCGCTTTATGAGTCGTCACCAAGCAAAAATTGCAAAGGCACACCCAACCTGGTTTGCCTTCTGTCGTTGGTTTGTACGGGTCTTCTTCTATCGCCTTGGTGGAGGCTTTAGATCCATTGGAAGCGAAAATATTCCGGCCACCGGACCAGTGATTTTTGCCCCAATTCACGTGAGTCATACCGATCCACCATCCATTGCTTGCGGATGCTCCCGAAGAATGCGTTTCATGTCCAAAGCAGAAATGTTTGAGCATAAGTTTTTGGGTTGGCTCATCTCGTCTCTTGGCGCATTTCGAGTAAACCGAGGCGAAGGCGATACCGAGTCTATGCGAACGGCAATTGAACTCCTCAATCACGGAGAGGCGATACTTATTTTCCCCGAGGGAACTCGAGGTGATGGAAAAGTTATGCAACCGATCAGTCGAGGGGTGAGCGTGTTGGCCAAAAAGACGAATGCCCAAGTTGTTCCGGTTGGCCTTATTGGGACATTAGAAAGAATGCCAAAGGGATCTTCAAAGCTCCACCGCAGTGTTGTAACGGTGGTTTACGGAAAGCCATTTACTTATGCCGAAGTCTGCACCGACAGTAACGAAAAGAAAAACCGTGAAACTTTCTCCCGGGTACTGGCAGAGAAAATTGTTGGCCTTTGCAATGCCCACGGATTTATGGTCAAAACCGGCGAGACAAATTCAAGCCAAACAGAAGCGTTGAGTCCTGAGTAATCGCTCTGAGTTGAATCGACTTCGCTAAGGTGTACTCAAACCCCGCCGAAATCCTAGCTCCATTATGTTCAGCAAGCAACTTGACGTTATTTGAAAGAGGCAGAGAAACTCCAACAAAGCCGGAATTGAGATGCCCAAATTGAACCCCCATCGTGATTTCACCATTTGCCCCTTTGTCACCAACATCTAACAGCTCTCGAAATGTGAAAGCAACGTAAGTTCTTCTGCCATCGAGGGTCTCATTGAGAGCGTCAAGCATTCCGACCGAAATCCCGGGCGACAGCGCAGCAACGGGCGCAACGAGATTGTAAGCAAAGTCAACCGTTGTGTGTCCGGTTTCACCAGATCTCATTCTCTGGCGAATCCCGAATTCGAGCCCCGTCAACGGAGCGTACGCCAAATAGCGATCTCTTACTCCGCTCTGGTTTGCGCCCTCAAGATCAGAAAATTGGAATGTTCCCATTTTGAGTGATCGCCCGATCGGGACATCTATCACGCGGTCAGCCATCGCTAAACATCCAATACCGAATACAAAAAGACAAGCCAAACCACGCATTTTCAAAAAGATACCTCTACCTACTTACCTTAACTATTCCCGATTCGCCCTGTTGCCCCTTGATCACGATTCTTACCGGCGAGAATTGTTTTGCGACCCAGGCGATGGTCATGAAGCGGGATGTTAATTCTGATACGACAAATTCAGAGCTTTCGTCAGCGAAGCAGCTTGGTAACAAGGCATGCTCGGCAAGAATTGAATCAATTGGAGCTTCCGTGGCAATCCAGTCGTAACACTTTTCAAAAGCCTCCTGAGCTACTTGCTCGGCCGGGAGTTTCTTGGCGCCCATCGCGCTCCCTCCACCCATTCCATTTTCAAATTGCATCCAAACGGTAATTTGAATTCCGGAGGCATCCCCTGGATACTCATTTATATCGCAATTGAATGTTGCCTTTACTGAATGGGCCAATTTTTGGAGGTGTGAAGCTGCTCGATCCGCGATTCCCGAACTGAGTTTGGAATAGCTAATTGCTGCCTGAAGAAGTATTGCCCTCCCTCTGCTATTGAATTTGGCACCAGTGAATGGCCCTGGCTCAACCTCAACATGACAACTTCCTTCGGCATCTCGTGAATATGCGGCCCGAATAACTTCTGAATGAATTTGTAGATTTTGCTTTCGCCAAAACCCACCAAGTACATTCTTGAAATAGTCAAAGGTCATTGAGTTGTTCGAAAAAGTCTCTCCTTCAACATCAAACTCTGAATATCCACCGCTTCGAGCCAAAATCGGTGCTAGTGTCGAAGCAATGACCAAGGCATTCGATCCACGTCCGGACAAGTTTCTTTCGGTCTTCAGGAGCCCTTTAAATGGCCGTACAGTTCGCTTCGGCGCGAATAGCAAACTTAGAACGCCAGGAGTCAAATCAGAAGTGTCTGCGTCGCACAGGGACGCAAGGACTTTTATGATAGTGATATCCTCCACATCAAGTCCAACGAACTTGGTGCCAGTTCGAATGTGATCAATCTGGAATCCTTGCTGGGTAAGTGCCGACATTGAAAGTGCTGAACGCAGTAACGCACCGCCACCTTCACCATGGGAGCCATCAAGTTTGATTAGGCTCGACATTAGATCTTCAATTTGAAGATCGCGTATTCGACGACTTTGATGGTGTATGCCAACATGACAACGACGACAGCGCCAACGAGAAATTGAGTGAAAAAGTCGCCCGTGTTCGCTCCCTTAACCGCTCCGACCGTAATTTTGTTGATCGTATCGTTCGTTCGATTGAGAAAATTATTGATTCCGTCAGCAATTGGCCCTTTGAACAAAATATAGATCAGTACATATCCAATAACGACCGTTGGCATTGCAAGTTTATACTTGTGCTTTTGGTGCTCGTTGTAAATGACGCATGTCTTGCACCGCTCTCGCTTTGCGGAATCGGTAAGCTTTGTATTGCGCGGAATGGCTGCACCGGATAGCAGGGCTTCCTTCGAAACCGGTTTTCCTTCCATAGCAACCCGAATAACGGATTCTTCGCACATACATCCGACTAACTCTTTCCAACAAGTTCGTTGTGCATGATAAATCGGGCACTTTTCGCGGACAAACTTACGGCAATAGGGCAATTGCCAGCATTTGCCCATAAACACATTCTTTCGGTCGCTTTCTTCGGTAACGCCTTTACCGTATTTGAGGCTATCCTTCTTTGCCCCTTGCTTTGCACGAGTCGAGACCCTCAGTGCAATGTCACATATCAAGATTGTGAGGGCAAAGCCTAAGTAGATTTTTCCAGCGAGTCCGAGTGCTTCATAGCCCGCATCAACACCAACATTTGAACCAGGAGCCATCGTCATAACCATTGGGATGATGGCGCTCGAAAAGAACAGGGCTACGGCGGCTCCCAAGTTAACGGCTACCATGATCTCCTCTTCCCAGAAAAGCCAAGCGGAGCCAACGACCGTACCAATCACACCGATAAGCATTCCCTTTTGGAAAAGACCAATGCTTGTCGCAATTTGCTTTGCTTTGTTGGCATCGCCTTGAGCCACCGTCATCAAGAAAATGGTTACAATGACGCTAAAGAGTAAAATTCCAGCTCCACCCCAGAACGAGTACTTCGCGATGGTATGAGGAATCTCTCCGAGCATATCGGGTTGAAATTCAGTAGGGTCCTTTTTTTGAGGTCCTGGCTTCATATTTTGCCTATTTTAAAGCTTATTTCTTGTAGTTTACACGCTCAATATACGATCCACTTCGTGTATCTATCTTTAAGACGTCCCCAACGTTAATGTGGAACGGTACTTGTACCGATGCACCAGTTTCTAGTTTGGCCGGTTTCGTAGCTCCCCCACTTACCGTATTCCCTTTTTCTGCCTGATCTGTTTCAACGACTTGTAGTTCAACAAAGTTCGGCAATTCGTATCCTAATACTTGCTCTTTTACCTGAAGACTGACAATTTCCATGTCTTCCTTAAGGAATTCAGCTTGTCCACCAAGAGTACTCATATCGACATGGATTTGCTCGTAAGAGTCCAAATCCATCAAGACAGCCTCGCCTTGTTGCTTGTAAAGGAACTGCATTTTCACCTTTTCAAGGAAGACTTGCTCAATTTTTTCACCTGACCGAAAGGTTTTTTCGAGAACCTGTCCTGATTTGACCTTTCTCAGTTTCGTTCGCACAAATGCCCCACCTTTTCCGGGTTTTACATGCTGGAATTCCAACAAAGTCCAAATGTCGTTGTCCATCTGGAATGCCATGCCTGTCTTAAAATCGCTCGTATCTGCCAAGTTACTTCACCAATTAGTACCCAAATCAATTCGATATGGTTCAATAAATTTTGGCAGATTAAGTCGGTCGGATGTGATTTCTGCGAATTATCTTGCGGAATTCATCCTCAGTCGCCCAATTTCACGAAGGATTTCTTGGTTTTCGGGCGTGATGGACCCGTCATATTTGGGGCCAATTCCTAATAGGAAGTTGCCGCCTTTTTGGTTTGTTTGTTGGATTTCATTAAATACGGTTTCGGCGGACTTGAATAATTGTCCTTCAACGTACTTCCAATCCGGTCCCAAAGGAAGACATGCTTCCCATGTTTCAGGCAGCACTTCGTCGGGAATTTCTCGCTCGGGCGTAACAAAGTCCTCGAATTCGTCGCCGACTGTTCGATTGGCAACAATCAGGCCCGGTTGAAGTTCGCGAGCCATGGCAACCATTTCAGCCATGCGAATATCCTCATTGTCTTTAACCCACCCTGCATCCAACCACAAAATATCTATTTTGCCGTAGTTGGTCATGAGCTCTCGGATTTGCTCATGGGTGAATTGAACGAACTTCTCCCAGGTCTCGGGATCGTTGATCGTATTCGCGGTTTGACTCGTTGGTCGAGGTTCTTTTGCCCAATAGTATTGGCAATCCCAGTCGGCTTTGCTGAAATAAACGGAGATCGCGAGTCCTTTCTCACGGCAGCTATCGAATAGCGCTTTCGTGACATCGGCATTCGGATTGGTATGAAATGGGCATTCTTCGCCAGTTATCTTGTACTCGGTGGTATTGGTGTCCCACATACAGAAGCCATCGTGGTGCTTGGTCGTGAAACAAACATATTTTGCTCCCGATTCGACAAAAAGCCCGGCCCATTCGTCAGGTTCAAATTGAACGGGATTAAATTGGCGGTGAAGGTTTTTATAGTCTCGCTGAAACAGGTCGATCTCCTTGTTTCGATCAGTCCAACATTTAATTTCGTCGCGGCGTGACCAGTCACAATCGGGAACCAGTGGCCAACTTTCGCAACAATCCCAAAACGAATAAACACCCCAGTGGAGGATGATTCCAAACTCGAGGCTTTTGAACCATTTCAGCCGGTCTTGGAGCCATTCGGGCTTTTCGGCTGTTTCTTTTGAGTGACTTATGACGTCTTCGCGCATGGCTAGTCGTTGTTGGCTTCGAGCCCGAAGATGTCGCTGGTACCCAGCGCGGATTGCTTTTGGTAGCCCATCAACTTTTCGCGGGTGTCTTGGATGTCCAAGTTTCGCATCGAGAGTTGACCGATTCTGTCTTCGGGTGAAAACTCCGATTCGCCGCTTTCCATGCTCAGTCGCTCGGGATGGTAGGCCAAATGTTCGCCAGTAGTGTTCAATATGGTGTAGTCATCGCCCCTTCTTAGCTCAAGGGTAACGGTTCCGGTAACCATGCTCGCGACCCACCGTTGGAGGCTATCGCGGAGCATCAATGACTGAGGGTCGAACCAGCGGCCCTCGTAAAGGAGTCGTCCAAGTTTGCGTCCGTTGGCTCGATAATTCTCGATCGTGCCTTCGTTATGGATCGCGTTGATAAGACGTTCGTAGGCGATGTGCAGCAGAGCCATTCCGGGGGCTTCGTATATGCCTCGGCTCTTGGCTTCGATGATGCGGTTTTCGATTTGGTCGCTAAAACCCAGACCGTGCCGACCACCGATGTCGT
>JAYVHY010000030.1:0-2501 GCA_043770615.1 Armatimonadota bacterium
CACTCAAACTCAGATACTCTCTGACCGGCTCGTACGCCGGCCGAAAGAGTTGAAACCCGATCTGTCTTTCCCGTGAGCACAAACATATTGATTACTTTAACCGTGGCAACACAAATTCGTCCGCCAACTTATTTGCAAAATTTATAATCTGCTCCTGTGAATACCTCTTATTGCTCATTTTGATTTGATTCCTATTTTGAAACAAATCCAACGGAAATATGGTGGTCAGATTATGGGGAACCAGTCACAACCTTTACCTGCGTGGTTCGCCCCGCCGCATCATACTGATAAGTCTTTGCCCCTGCGCTCAGCAGCTTGTCGCCGTCGTCATACGAGTAGTTCTCCGTCGCGCAATTGACAGTCTTAGTCAGGCGGTTCCCGTTGCCATCAAAGGTGTAGCTTGCGCTGTATCCCGGGCGAGTCTCGCTGGTGAGCTTAGGGCGATTAGAGCTTGAAGAAATTGTCAGAATTCGATTTTGAGGTGACGTGATCCCATTTACTTCAACGTTTATCCGAGATACTGCGAAGGTTTGTGTCCTTGATAATGTGCTCAAAGCTTGTGATCAGGACAAAGAACTGTCTGTATCTTTGTTTTACAATGATTTCTCCGCTTGAAGTTCTTTCACAGCTAAATTCATCAATATTCTCGCGAGCTCTCGACATGATCGTCGTGCGATCTTCTTCTAATTGGTACAGATCCTCGAACCTGGAAGGTAACTTTTTGAACTTCTCGACATACTCCTCCACTACCACTCTAACTGCAGTGCTATCGTCGACTCTGAACTGATAATTCAGGAGGAAAAGAAATACAACCGAGACTCCAAGCACAGCATAGTTGAGCACTGATTTTCTCGACTTTAGGGTTGTCCGTTCTAGCCTCATTAGCCTTTTTTCACGCCTCCTCCCCCAATTTTCGTAGGTGGCTTTGGAAAACTGAAAGGGGGATCCGACTCGTCGGTCCCGGAAGATTTCCGACCGAACGGATTTCCGGTCGAACCCGTCCAAGCCATCAACTCAAGGGCAATGGCCAGCCAAAACTGGGCTGCCGCATCGGAATAACATGCCCACAGGTCAACGAATTCCATCTTTCCGTTCTTGTTAGCAAGTCGCCTACGCCATACTTCCTTAATTTGTTCATACCCAAATCGACCATCTTTTCGTCCATTCAAGTTTAAATCTCCGTTTGAAAACCCGTGACCATAATACATAAACGCGTCCGCGTCTTCGAGTTCCTTTGCAAGTTCCTGGTTGGTTGGTTGATGCAAAACGACAATGTCATACTCGATACCGTATTTGTCGATCATCAGGGAGAGCCACCAGTGGACGTTTGCAGCAACTATTGGACCACCGATGTCGCCAATAACGATAACGAGTTTCTTAAGTCCATCAGCATCGATACGATTCACCGGATTGTTACCACAATACGCATACCAGTTTTGTCCGTCCTTAATCGGATCCCTGGTGATGAACCTTCCCGTGCTGGAATCGTAGTAGCGATGCCCTAGCAGTTGGAGTCCAGTTTCGTCTTCTTGGTATCCAGCCGAACCGGAGTAGCCGAAGGGACCTTTCCAAGCTCCAGTTGCACCGATGACCATCCCATAAGCATCGTACTTGCGTGTCGCCGTGACATTGCCGGTGGAATCGGTTTGCTTAGAAACGTCCTTAAGACCCGAGTTCAAGAATGTGGAAACTCCGTTTCTGCGCTCCGAAATTCCACGTGTATAGGTAGCACCAGTATCCGAGATCAGAGGTGCGGTGACGCCGCTTCCATCTCGGTGGTAAGCAGTAACGCTCCCGCCTGCGGCTTTGGCGACGCGAGTGTCAAAGCCGTTGTAAGTGTAAGTCTGAGCCCCAATCGGACCCGTAGTCGTCTTAAGCCTGTCTTCATCGTCATAAGTCAGAATCGAGGGTGCGCCAAGACCCACCTTGACCTGCGTGGTTCGCCCCGCCGCATCATACTGATAAGTCTTTGCCCCTGCGCTCAGGAGTTTGTCACCGTCGTCATACGAGTAGTTCTCCGTCGCGCCATTGACAGTCTTGGTCAGGCGGTTTCCGTTGCCATCAAAGGTGTAGCTTGCTGAATAGCCGATGACAGATCCCTGTTTCCTGACCATGTTAGTTATGAGTGATCTCGAAAAGTACGTTCAATTTTCCGAATGTCCTTGTTGCATCGCTCACAAGCTTCAAGCAGTCTTTTCGGATTGCGTCAGACTCTGATCCCACTGGATCGTCATAAATCCACATTTCAGGACTAGGAGTGCCAGGTCCGAACACCACTTCAATGTTATAGACTTTCCTATTCCGTTTAATCAAGTTCTCCAGATACTCAACAGCGGCGTCCGAGTCTAATCGCTCGGTTAATTCAAAATCGCTCATTAGGGTGGTCCTCCAACATACGACACACTTTCTGCCCACTCAAACTCAGATACTCTCTGACCGGCTCGTACGCCGGCCGAAAGAGTTGAAACCCGATCTGTCTTTCCCGTGAGCACAAACATATT
>JAYVHY010000031.1:0-2500 GCA_043770615.1 Armatimonadota bacterium
GTACAAAATAGGCAAGCGCATGTTCGGCCAACCAAGTTGCCCGAGCACAGAGCCATCGGTGAATTTGACCATCGAATGGATCACGCTTTGAGGATGAACGACGACTTTGACCTGGTCCATTTCGACTCCAAACAACCAACGTGCTTCGATCATCTCGAGGCCTTTGTTCATGAGGGTTGCCGAGTCTATCGTAATCTTTCCGCCCATATTCCAAGTTGGATGATTCAGAGCCTGGGCGACAGTGATTTCTTTCAGGTCATCTCGGCTACGACCTCGGAATGGACCACCACTTGCGGTTAGGATAATTTCACTGACCTGATCTGGTCGATAACCCTGTAAGCATTGAAAAATCGCACTGTGCTCGCTGTCAATCGGCGTCATAGTCACGTTGTGCTCCTTTAGCAGTGGCATGACGATCTCTCCCGCAGCGACCAAGACTTCCTTGCTCGCAAGCGCAATGTGTTTGCCGGCTTTGATTGCTTCAAAGGTCGGAAGCAGACCAATGACCCCCGCAACCGAAACAACGACGATATCGGCTTCGTCGAGAGTTGCAAGGGCAACCAAAGAATCCATGCCATCCCTCTCAAATAGGACCGTTTGGGTAACTTTGAACTCAGTAGCCTGCTCTGATAATAATTTTTCGTTTCGAGCCGCCGCTAGACCCACGACCTGAAATTGGTCAGGAAACTGGCGAATGATGTCCAATGTTTGCGTGCCGATGCTTCCGGTTGAGCCAAGGATCACGACGCGCTTCATCATAGTATTGTGACATTTATGTAAACTCTACGGAATGAATCCCCTTTTGGACAAATTGAACGAACTCGTAACCAGTGGTACCCCTGTTGGCTTCTGCCCCTGGCTGGATGGCGAATTCATGTTATGGGGACGCCTGCTCGAAGTTACCGACACGACGTATGTAGTTCAACAATTAGATGTTTATGGTCGCAACGAAGAAATTGAGACCTACCAGTTGGCCGAAACCCTTTACTTCGATGTCGACCCGGTATATGCCGAGCGACTAACCTTGCTCAAGGATTTTTTTCCAACCCTCCCCGAGGATGTAGACCCCATCAATGATCCGGTCGAAGTCGCGGACATTTTCTCGAAGGCATTTAAAAGCGGCGAAGTCATTCGCATCGCAATAAACGGAGGGAATGAACAAGACGTGACGATTGGTCAGATCGGGTTTGGTTGGGCGGAAGTAACGTACTACAACGACCTAATGGCTGCCAAGGGAAGCCAATGGGTGAAAATCGAACAAGTCGACGAACTATATTGGCGAGATAGCCGAAACGAAGCCGATGGGTATTTGTTGAAGCTTGTGAGCCCAACATTCCAGTCTGAGTAAGGCATTTTCGTGAAGAAGTTAGCTGATCATTTAAGAAACTACGTTCAATCTGGCAAGTTGATTGGTTTTTGCCCATGGGAAGACGGAAATGGAACACTATGGGGTCGCATTCTGGATGTTACTCATCGAGGGTTCCGGCTGCAATACGTTGATCCATTGGGCCGGGATGAAGAGGTTAAAGACTACCTATTCTCTGAAATCATCTACTTTATAGATGAAGATGAATATCCAAATAGGCTCCTCCTTCTTGCTGATTTTAAGCCCACATTGCCCGAGGAATATGTAGAAATCCGTGACAAGGAAGAAATCCAAAGAATTCTCAAAATTGCTTTCGAAAGCAGTGAGATCATTAGGATAAGTATTCCGGGTGAAGAAAACATCACCGCTAGAATCAAGGAACTCGAGGATAACTGGATTGAGTTCACGTATTTCTTGGACACAATGGCTGTTGGTGGAAGCCAATGGGTCAAAATCGATTGTATCTTGGACGTTAGATGGCGAAATGCTCGTACCGAAGCGGACGAGTACTTACTGATCAAAGGAAAAAGTCAAGACTAAGCCAAGATAAGGGCTTCTGTTACCCCAAATGGGTAGTTCAAATTAGCCTAGTGGCGAAGCCCTTGGTTAGGTTCAAAGTGTATTCGCGAGTCAAAAGAGGCTGTTGCCCCGATGCTAAAAAAGCTCTTGCCCTGGTTCATTCATAAATAATTTGCTTCAGTTTGGGAAGGTCCTGGCAACTAACCCGACAAAATTTTGATTTGGCACTAATTGTCTCTTGACCTTGGATCGGTGCGAATTTCCCACTCGGTTGAATGACTTTGATATTGAGCAAGAAACTAATCAACATCAACCCGTCCGACCCCCTACCTTTTGATCCTAAACGAACTAAACCTCGCTGCACCTACCGGCCAAGATGTGAGGTTCAAAAATCCGCTTTTCTGGAATTTAAGATTGGCTCCAGCATTGAATATGAACCAAGCCGCTGGCCAACGTAACCACGTGTGACTGACAAAAGCGAAGACAAAGAAGAAGAACGTCCAACCCAAATAGCTAAACAAAGGTTTGCTGATCACCTTTGAAGACTGAGCTTTCAGCTCATCAATTGACAGAGTCTGATCCTTAACGCTGTTAGCGTAAATTCGGCTGATGGCC
>JAYVHY010000032.1:0-2494 GCA_043770615.1 Armatimonadota bacterium
GGAATCGGAAATACAGCTTTGGCTCTGATGGAGGATTGGGCGACGAGAACCGAAGAGTGTTTGTTTACGGCAGCCAACGATCAGGGCATTCAATCAAGCATGCAAAAGAAGGCGAGCAGTTCTATACGTGCCTTTTGTGATGCAATCACCGAAGCTCAGGATATCGCTGAACACGGACCGGTCACCCCGGTATTGCGGGCACTTATGGTTCGAAGCGGATACCTCGATGCCCTCAAGCAAGAGCACAGCGAAGAAAGCATTGCTCGCCTTGAAAACCTTCAGGAGTTCATCAACGTAACCGTACAGTTCGATGAGACATCGGACGAGCCAAATCTTGGCACTTTCCTCGAAAGCGTTGCATTGGTAGCTGATATCGATAATCTCGTCGAAGGGGGAGACGCCGTCACTCTCATGACTTTGCACTCGGCCAAAGGTCTCGAGTTTCCGGTTGTATTTCTCTCGGGACTTGAAGAAGGCGTGTTTCCGCATTCACGATCGCTGTACTCTGATACTGAACTAGAAGAAGAGAGGCGTCTTTGTTACGTTGGGATGACCAGGGCGCGAGAAGAACTCCACTTGAGCCATGCTCATCGTCGTTCCTTATATGGAATGCCGAATTTCAACGCAAGGTCGAGGTTTGTGGATGATATTCCTGAGGGAATCTTGGAAATTCGAGGTGATGCAGGCTATTCCTATGCCCCTCCTATTCGAGCCGTAACCCAACAACGAAGTGGCTCGTACACTATTACCGAGCCTCAAACTCCCAAGCCAGAAAGACCGACAGTTAAGCCATTGTTTGACGTCGGAGAAAGGGTGAAGCACACCAAATTCGGGATTGGAGTCGTCATCGCTTGCAACCCAATTAAAGATGACTCTGAGGTTACGGTTGCCTTCCCGGGAGTAACTGGAGTGAAGAAATTAGTACAAAAGCTCGCTAAACTGGAAAAGATATGAAGCAAATGATTGCCTTTGTTCCACTCGTATTCCTCGGAGCATGTGGTCAAGGTGGTCCTTCATATATGCCTTTGGTCGACGAAAAGGAATGGTCTTATTCCGAGATGAGCTCGTTTCAGACAAATATTCCAACTATTCGAGTCGGAAACAAAGTCAGCGTTGGAGGAGTCGAAGGTCGAGTTCTCACCGGGGATCTCGGTGAATCTCGCATGGCTTGGAACAATAAACGACTTGAAGCATCGATGCTGGCCAACACTATGTTTAATCCGCCGATTGCCTTGTTGGTAGAAGACAAAATTCCTGACAAAAAGAAGTCTCGCGAGGAGGAATTTGTTCCTGTTTATGATTGGACCGGAAAATTCGAAAGTCTCGGCAAAACGAGAAACGCTAAGGCGATTCTGAGTCAAAGAAGGACAGTAATCCAGCTTTCATCGGGTGATGCCAGTGTTGTCGAAACGGTTCTGAAAGTCCAGATTGAAGGCGTAAACGATGAAGTACCGCTTGAAGTTAGAACCTGGTTTGAGCGGGGAGTAGGTATCGTCAGACAAGAGCAGAGGACAAATCGAATGCTGATTGTTGGAATCGACAAGATAGGTAAGAAGTAATGGCTGAACAAGTAAGTATTTCTGGTCCAAAACTCGTTTCGATCAAGGATGTTAAGTCGAATCCAAAGGTCAAAAAACTGATTGATGGGGCCAATGAGGTCATGAAGGCGATGGGCTACACCGAACATGGACACCGCCATGTTGGGGTGGTTTCATCGATCACTCGATACATCCTTGAGAACCTTGGAACCTCTCCACGAGACATCGAGTTAGGTCAAATTGCCGGCTATCTTCACGATATTGGAAATGTAATCAATCGAGTCGGGCACCCTCTCCACGGAGCTTCCATGGCGTTTGTTCTGCTGAATGAAATGGGAATGGATGCCACCGAAATGGCTCCGATTTTGGGGGCAATCGGTAATCATGAAGAATTAGTTGGGATGCCAATCTCGACTATGAGTGCGGCACTTATCATCGCAGATAAGAGCGATGTTCACTTCAGTCGAGTTCAAAATCCGATCGTTGAAACCTACGATATTCATGATCGAGTGAATGCGGCAGTTCAAAAGAGCCGAGTCGAAATGGACAACGATGCCCGAACGATTCAGTTGAGCCTTGAGATTGATTCTTCGATCGCGACGGTTATGGAGTACTTTGAGATTTTCCTCAGCCGTATGGTTATGTGCCGCCGATCGGCCGAGCTTTTTGGCTATGACTTCAAGTTAAACGTCAATGGGACGTTGCTAGAGTAGTTTGGAGTTGTGAGTTAGGAGTAAAAAACCTGAGTCAATAATTCAGCCCGAAGCTTTCCCCTCTGAAGCCTGAAAGCTTAAGCCCGCTTCCCTTGCCTTAGCGAAGCGAGCCCTTTGCCTTGTATCGGGTATTATTTCCATTCACCTCTCTGTTCCGAATGCGTTCGGAGCTGATAGACCAAAGGGAGAAAAATGGCAACACGAAGTTACGAAACACTCTATATCGTTAAACCGGAACTCAAA
>JAYVHY010000033.1:0-5452 GCA_043770615.1 Armatimonadota bacterium
GTGCAATAGATGCCGGTGAAATCGATGAAAATTGGTTTACCGTTTTCTTTTGCCTTTGCCTTTGCGGCTTCAAAATCAGGCAAAAAGTCTCTCTCCCAACCTGATGCTACTTCGGATGATTTACTTCCTGGATATGGCGACGGTGGCAGGAAGCCTTCGAGCCTTCCTAGGGCACCGCCATTCATTGCCGACGCAATCTTTAGCGCCAGGAGCATGGTTCCGACACCAAACGCAATCCGAAGCGGACCGATTTTGCCATCATGAACTTTTGGCAATCGAATCCAACCGAACATGTAGATTGCGGCGATTACTAGGAGCATGAACCAGAGCGCAAGGTTGACTTCACGGGTGATGAAGCCCATTTCAAAGCTTAGTTCAAAGGTGCTCAGGAATTTTACTGCCGCAATAAGTTCGATAAAGCCCATGTATGCCTTGACGGTGACCATCCATGCGCCGGATTTGGGCAGTTTGGAAAGGGCTTGGGGGAACAAGGCAAGGAGGAAAAAGGGAATGCAGAATGCGGTTGAAAAGCCGAGCATGCCGACGGCGGGGTAGAACCAATCCCCGTTGGCTGCGCTGACGAGAACCGCTCCAACGAAGGGAAGGGTGCACGTAAAGGAAGTTAAGCTGAAGGTTAATCCCATCAGGATTGGAGCCAAGAACTTGGATTTTCCGGTCGAGTCAAATTTGTTGACAAATTTGGATGGCAGACCAATCTCAAAGACCCCAAAGAGGGACAACGCCAGAACGATAAAGACGAGCGCTAGGACAAGGTTCATCCATGGGTTGTTTGCTAGTCGGCTAAGACCAGTTGCACCTGCTATGGCGGAGACGGCAAGACCGAGTACGGTAAACGTGCCGATGATTCCCGCGCAATAAAGTAAGGCTGCTTGGAGGCTCGATTCGCCTTCTTTCTTCTTCGAGAAGAAACTAACCGTGATTGGAATCATCGGGAAGACACAGGGCGTTAGAAGGGCAAGAAATCCCGCGCCAACGGCCAGCCAAAGATAGGCAAGAATGCCTTTTGACTTGGCATCGTCAATTCGCTTTTTCTCTCCGTTGTCGGTGTTAGTTATAGTATCCGGTGCCTTCGTTGGTTTTTCGCCGCCTTCGGAGATGGTTGGTGATTGGGTTGCAGGTCTGGTCGATTCCGCCACTACCTTTGCCGATTTAATGTCAAGATCAACGGGTTGGGGAGGGATGCAGACTCCGTTCTTGCACACCTGATATGTAACCGATAGCTTTCCGTCAACGCCTTTTGCGCCAAACGTAACGGGAACCCAAAAGGTCGCCTTATCCTTGAACAGGTTAATGTCCTTGTTGAACCCTTTATCAAACTCCTTGTAAAGTGGTTGTTCGATTATCGGGGTGTTTATTGAAAGGTCTTCCCCTGAAAACGTAGTTGGAAATGGACCTTCTTTAACTTCAACAACTGAATAAAGGTGCCATCCAGGCTGAATAGCAGCCTGGACGACAATATTCGCTTTTCCGCCCGGTGCGACACTTCCTTCAATTTGCGAAACGGACCAACTCACCTCGCCAGTTGCCCAACCGAGGGTGGACATTATGACAAACAAGACAAGGGTCAGGATTTTTCGCATAGCTTTAATATAAGGTGGTCAGGGGCAAAAGGGTTCCAAGTTATTTGACTAAAGTGTTCCGCGAACGGCTTGCTCTAGCTCAATTGACTCAAAAAGGGCTTTGAAATTGCCTTTGCCGAAGCTCGTGGCGCCCTTGCGGTTGATGATCTCGTAAAACAAGGTTGGTCGGTCGGTGATGGGCTTGGTAAAAATCTGAAGCAGATAGCCTTCGTCGTCACGGTCAACCAAGATTCCAAGTTCAGAAAGTACCGCGATGTCTTCGTCGATCTCGCCAACTCGTCCCGGAAGCATGTCGTAATAGGTTTTTGGAACTCGAAGGAACTCCATACCCTTAGCTTTAAGCTTTTGAACGGTATCGACGATGTCATCTGTTCGCAATGCTACGTGCTGGACGCCTGCTCCACCAAAGAACTCCAGATATTCGTCGATTTGGCTCTTCTTCTTGCCTGGTGCTGGTTCGTTGATCGGGAATTTGACTCGTCCGTTTCCGGAAGCCATGACCTTTGACATGAGGGACGTGAACTCGGTGGAGATGTCATTGTCGTCAAAGCTAATGATGTTTTTGAAGCCAAGGATGTCTTCGTACCACTTGACCCAAACGTTCATTTGTCCCAGTTCGACATTACCAACGCAGTGGTCGATCTCTTGAATACCAATGCCGTCGCCTGCCTCAAATCGCTCTCGAAATCCGGGAAGGAAGTGACCGGTGAACTTGTCTCGGTTGAGGAACGTGTGGAGGGTGTCTCCGTAAATGTGGATCGATGCGATTCGGACTTCGCCGTTGCCGTCTTTGAGCGTAAATGGCTCTCGGGCTGGCTTGGCTCCGCGTCGGACGGCTTCATTGAATGACCAATCGACGTCATCGACTTCGAAGGCAATGTCTTGAACAAAGTCGCCGTGAATTGCGAGTGTTTCGGCAATGGGATGTCCGGGGCGAACGGGGGCAGTGAAGAGGAGCTTCACATCGTTTTGCTCGAGGAGCCAATCGACTTCATGCTTCTGGCCGGTTTCGAGGCCGTGGAAGGCGGTAATGTCAAAGCCAAAAACGCTTCGATAGAAATACGCCGACTGGCGGGCATTGCCCACATAGTGGCGGATATGGTCAACTTTTCGAATTGGGAAGTTATCTTGCAACATCGGAGATTCCTTTTGGTAACAGTGTACTTGGGAGGCTCGGATTAGCTAACTATCTTGACCTTAGAATTCATGGTGTTGTCATAGAAATTTGAATGAGACATTCAAGTCGTTTGGCATCCGCAAGGTAGCGCCAAACAATTGTATAGTGAAGATAAGGAAATGAATATGAAAGCCTTAATGGGAATTTCGATTGTTGGGTTAGGTGTTTCAGTTATCGCGGCGATTGGTTGGCAGGCTCCGCCGGTTGATTTTACGAAGTTCAAGCCCTATACACCAAAGTCGAATGAAGGGGATTTTCTAATTTGGGCTCCGTACGCCGACGCGCCAGAGTTGGAGGTTCGTCCGGATGTACCGAAGGGAACGGTTCATCGATTTACGATGGATTCGACCGATAGCAAGATTTATCCAGGAATCGCGAAGAATGCTCCTGGACAAGTTGTCCATTATCAGCGAAACGTGACAGTGTATGTCCCGAGCCAGTACAAGCCCGGTACGAAAGCCCCGTTTTTCGTTTCTCAAGATAGTATGGGCAGCAACATCATTCCAACGATCTTGGACAATATGATTGCTGATCGCCGCCTACCAGCTATGGTGGCAATTATGATTAATTCTGGCGGAGGCGACGCGCAGGGAAGCCAGCGAGGCTTGGAATATGACACCTTGTCGGGCAAGTACGCGGAGTTTATTGAAACTGAGGTTTTGCCTCGGGTTATGAAGGATTATGGGGTTGAACTGACGAAGGACCCTAATGGTCGGATGACGATGGGCGGAAGTTCGGGCGGTGCCTGTGCGCTTTCGATGGCGTGGTATCACCCTGATTTGTATCATCGGGTTTTGTCATATTCGGGGACTTTTGTGAATCAGCAGTCGCCTTATAATCCTGAGACTCCGCGAGGGGCTTGGGGGTATCACGACGGATTGATCAAGAATAGCAAGCCTAAGCCTCTTCGGATTTGGATGCATGTTGGCGAGCAAGACAATCGGTTTAATGATCCAGAATCGACTTTCCACAACTGGGTGCTCGCCAATAATCGGACGGCGGCAGTCCTCAAAGAAAAGCGATATCATTACCAATATGTGTTTGCGCGAGATTCGGGTCATGTGGAAGGACGAGTTGTCCGCCAGACCCTGCCGCAAGCGTTGGAGTGGGTCTGGCGCGGTTATCCAATTCGGAAGTAATTATGATATGGGCTAATGAAGAGCCTTACATTGGATTATTGGCGAGTATGGATTGCCATTATGTAGGTCTCCAGGTATAGCCATAACTATAAACGTCCAATCAGGAAAATCGGAAGGGACTATTCCGATTTCAAAAGAGCCAGTACCACTTCTTGATCCCCCGGCAATGTCAATGTGCTGTGCGGGTGTATTTTGACAAGCTGCCCTGAGCTGAATGAAATCAGGAACGTCACCTAAGCTTAGGTTCCCCGTCCCATTCCAGGCAAAGCCAAGCTTGAGGTTGACCACGTAACCTGCAGCAGGGGCTGACCTTCTCAAGTCGATTCCAACGGCATATCTCCTTCCCGGAATCAGGGGTGCCAATCCTCCGATTCCAGTGTCAACACCGGTAATTGGAATGAATCCCGCATTTTGAACATCAACTCTTCCCGCTCCAACCGGAATCACCTGGAAATCCAAATGATACTGAGATTCTGGGTCACCGTTTTGAGTGATCCTATAGTCGCCGAGTGCATTTGGCGCGATGGCAAATACAAAGTTCGGGTTCTGTCGGACGTCAGCAATATTCAACGTTTCAATAAGTGTAGTTCCTTGAAAAAGAGTTAACGTCAAGGTCGGATCGGTAATATCGGTTGTTTCTCCGAAAACAGTTCCGCTTACTGGTTCGTTGACGTGCCCCGTAGAATGGACAAGCGTAATCTTTGTAACAAAAACCCTTGACATGATTTCATATTCTAGACTGATTCATGTTTTTATGCAACTGGGCGCAGTTGAACTTTTATTAAGAATTCTTTGGCTTCAATTTTGAAACCCGTTCCCCTGTAATTCAGATCGAATGATAATTGCGAATAGAATGCTTTCGCTAAGGGTACGAACCGAGGAAGGATTCGATAGGGCGTTGTATTCCAAGCTCAAATTCTGCTTCATATGCTTTGTCGCCCAGGGCGAGCTTAGTCGCACTAAGGCAAATTTTCCAAGATTCAAACGAGTCTAGGGAAACTTGGTAGCCTGCAGAATGCATTGTCGCACATGCTTTACCCTGCAATTGAGCTGATTCGACCCAATTCTCTTTCTGGTGCGCAATCAGGGCAATTTGGACAAAGCAGAACCCGACGCCTCCATATTCCTTCAACGAGAGTAGGGTCTTCGCTGCTTCAAGTGCGTGCCCTTGGGCTTCAGGCAATTGGTTCAAAAGCCTCAGATAGGAGGCAATGTTTGACAATCCAAGTCCCACGTTATGAAGGTCACCAAGTTGGCGATAGAAACATAGCGATGCTTTTACTTGCTCAACGGCCCGTCCCGTCTCTCCCTTCATATTCAAAACAACACCGACATTGTTGAGAATGTGGGCTTGCTTGGTCAAGTCGCCGATTGTACGAAATCCTTCTAGGGCTTCAATGAAATCGGCTTCTGCTCCATCTAAGTCTCCGCTCTGAGCTTTGACCATCGCCAGGTTTGCCAAGGCTGCTGAACCGGTTTTCAGATCTCCAGAACCAATTGCTAACTCGTTTGCTAATTCGAGATGAATTTTGGCA
>JAYVHY010000034.1:0-5430 GCA_043770615.1 Armatimonadota bacterium
TGAAGCGGATCCTGGCGTGATAATTTAGCCCGTCTCGACTTGTCCAGAGCTTCACTGACTTTGTTTGCAGCAATTGCTGAAACTCCAAGCAGAAGGATCATGCTAACCGTACTTGAAGGGAAAAAAATGTACTGACTAATCAGAAATGCAAAGACAATGAAGGACAACATTCCCAATGCGACAATTATAAATCGCCCTTTTCGATTGTCCGCGCGGTGTTCGGCCTCGCGCAAAAACGCCTCGAACCTGATGAGGCTGTTTGGCATCTTTAACACAGTCACAGTTTATCATCCGAAAAATCACCCAATTTGGTTGCATCTTTTCTCAGTTCACTCATTCTGCCTTTAATTCCCCAAAACCACTAACCAGTTTTGCGGGTGAGACGAGGATGAGTCATTGTGTTTAATCGCTCGACGTCGTGAGCTTTTTTAACCTCAGCAGCGATAGATTTAGTCATTGTTAGGTTCAACTATCCGTTGCTGCTGAGGTAGCCAACTAGAGTTTTTCTTCAGTTCGACTCAATGACCCATCCACAGGAAGCTCGCGCTCTGAGCACTCCCTCGGACGGACCGCGATCGAAGCAGCTTGCTGCATTCGGGAAGAGTCTTTTCAGCATCGGGAAACGATTTTCGCTTCAGAGTTTTTCGGTATTCCTTATCATGGACCGAAAATCGAAATTCCCGGTGCAGCCAATTCCGAGCCAGTCTCATCCAAGCGACACCAATAATCGCCTTGCCGAGTGAGTTTGTTTCATATTCAAACTTCGGGATATTCGGATTAGTGGGGGACCGGTTCAGGCTAGAGTCGCGCGGATAAGCTTGGACTTAGTGGTCATAGTTCTGGCAAAATTCGCCGTGTATCCGTACCACTCCTGTTCCTCCGTTGAAACAAATTAAAGCAGACATACGTCTATATCTTTGTATTTACAATTATGGGTTGGGAAAACAAAAATGGTCACCAATATTATGTGATCCACCGAAAGGCTTTTGGCGAGCCAAAACCAGTTTACGGAGGGAGTGGCGAGGCAGGGCGACTCGCCGAACAGGCTGTTCTTGCTGAACGAACGTCATGGAAAGCAATACGTGAAGAGATTCTGGAGATTGACCTTCAATTGGATCAGTGCGAAGCCAAGATCAAGGAATTGATGGATGCGGAGTTCATTCGCCGGGGATATGTGTACACAAAACATCGCCGCTGGGTTTTGGCCAGCAAAATCCGGGGACCGCGAGGGTCTTACAAATGTCGCAATACTTCAACTTAGATTCGGGCCACGGAGCAGCCTGAGACCGTTTAGAATTACCACGACAGTGGACCCTTCGTGTCCGACAACGGCGATCGGAAGCGGCAAAATTCCGATCAAGGAGGTAATGGCCAAAACGGTAATGACTCCGCCGCCAATGGCAAGATTTGCTTTGATGATTCGGTTGGTTTTCTTGCCCAAGGCGATGATCTCGGGAATAGATTCGAGCCGATCCTTCATGAGAACGATGTCTGCCGCATTAAGGGCAATATCGCTTCCCAGGCCACCCATCGCGACACCGACGTATGCGAGAGTCAAGGCTGGAGCATCATTGATACCATCACCCACCATCAGAACTCTTTCGGTTTTAGCGAGTTCGGCAATTGCATCAACCTTGTCGCCGGGCATCAAATCGGCTCGGAATGACGACAAACCGAGTTCTCCTGCCACTCTTGCCGCAGTTCGCTCATTATCTCCGGTCAGCATTATCAATTTCTTGATTCCCAGGGCAGACAACCGATCCAAAACACCTTTCGCAGTTGGGCGAGGCTGATCTTCAAAGCCAAGTGCAGCCAGCTTTCCGTCCACTGCTATGACTGCAACTGTCCAACCATTCGCTTGAAGGACCTCAAGGTGCCCACGAAACTCGTCGGGCAATTTTGCCGTAAACATTTTAGGTTGACCGATCTCAATTCGGCTCCCATTCACGACCGCTTTGATGCCGAGCCCGGGCACGGTTTCGACTTGTTCCGCGATTGCCGTCTCAATATTGTTCCGCTTCGCTGCTTCTCGTAATGCATGGGCAACCGGGTGCTCGCTTTGAGCTTCGGCTGCTGCTGCCAGCGCAAGGATCCGTCGGGACTCGTCCGACATTTCGCCCTTTCCATTCCAACAAACGTCCGTTTCCTTACATTGAGTCGCCGGATCCTCATCGCACAAGCAAATCTCGACCAGTTGCGGTTTTCCGGCGGTTAGGGTCCCGGTCTTGTCAAATGCCGCAGCCGTTACTGTTCCAACCTTTTCAATAAACTCACCGCCCCGAATCAGAATTCCGTTTCGAGCTGCCCATGCCATTGCGCTCAGAGCTGCCGCCGGAACCGAGATAACTAATGCACACGGGCTCAAAGCAACCAACAAAGTCAACGACGAATAGGCTGCGTCCTTGAACGGAATGTGCAGGGCCAGCTTCACGAGGAGCATGGTGATGCTCGCAATTAAGACAAACCACGTGTAGCGCTCACCAAACCATCGACTGGCGAGTTCACCACTTCCCTTGTTCTCTTGAGCCTGACTAACAAGATCAACAACCTTTTGCAAAGTGGAATTTGCGACCGTCGAAGTCGCTCGAAAAGTCATTCCAAACTCAAGATTTCTCGCCCCGGCAAGAATAGGTGAACCAATTTCGACCGAGACTGGAGCAGATTCGCCGGTTAATGCGCTGTTATCGACCGATCCCGACCCAATAGTCACGATTCCGTCAACCGGTGCGGTCATGAACCCAGGCAAAATAAGGACTTCGTCGAGGACTACTTCTTCGACGGCAATTTCAACTTCTTTTCCGTTTCGGATCGCCGTTACTCGGCTCGGACGCAGGCGAATCAATGCATCAATTGCATTGCGGGTTTTCGCCATGGTCATATCCTCAAGGGCTTTGGACAATGAGAAAAGGAAGAGCAAAACTCCCGCCTCGAAAGGGCGGTTGAGCGCAACCGAACCGATTGCCGCCGTCAACATCAGAGTATCAACGTCAAGGTGACGTTCTTTGATGGCGTTCCACGCGGCAGGAACTGCTTCGATCGCGCCAAGTAGGATAGAAATGTAAGCGAGAAATCCGAGCCCGGGCAAAAGGCTCCCCAACAAGAAAAGCCCCGCGAGGCCGGCTAATATGATTTGTCGGGAGAATATCATGGACTACTCAGAGTATGTCCTACGCCTCAAACCGTCTTCAGCATTCAGACAGAAGAGTCTGAGCCTCAAAAGCTCAATCGATAGAAACAGAAATCTTTTTCCTTCGTCGCTATTGAGGTAGCGCAACCCGATCATTTGAAATCGCAGAAAGTGACCTTTCCAAAAGAACGAGGAATCGTTTAATGTCTTCTTGAGTCACCGAAAGATTTGGTCGAGTCCGGATGCTTCGATTGCCGGCTCCGAGCAGTAACAAGCCAAACTGCTCTCTCGCCACTTTGACTAACTGAAATTTACGCTCGGCAGTATCTAGTGAGAAGCCCTGGTAAAGCCCCATACCTCTTACATTGCTGGCATAGTCAAACTTTGCAATTACGTGTTTTAGGCCTTGATTGAGGACTTCACCATTAATGGCGGCTTGTTCAATCAAATTTTCACGTTTGACAATGTCCATTTCGTGGCAAACCCGAACCATATCTGCCAGATTTCCTCCCCAAGTCGAGTCCAAAACACCAACGTCATCGAGCGACTCCAACATGATGATCAGCCCGTTACCCCACTTCTTTCCGCTTGCAACCGCCATCGGCGGATGCGGCAAGTCAAAGTGGTCAATCGCCCACATCTTGCCGGTTGCGCCAAGACCGGTTTGGACCTCGTCAAATGCCAGATAGACATCATATTCGTTTGCCAAGCGCGAAAGACCTTGGAAGAACTCGGGCAAGGCAACCCGGTTTCCACCCGCGCCTTGGATCGGTTCTATGATGATTCCAACGATATCCTCTGCCATGTGCCTAAGCACTGACTCAAGCTGTTCAAGGCTCTGATTGACACTTTTGAGGTTCTCTTCATGCTCCCGTTCTGAATCAAAAATCGGAAACGACAGCTTCATGTTTCCGCCGCTCGCCAGCCCAACAAAGTCCTTGGTGGCAACCGTATCCATCGTTTGAGTTATTCCGAGCGCAAAAACAGTTCGACCATGGAATGCTCGATCAAAGTATAGAAATCTTCGGCTGCCAGGGATTCGACCTGCCGCCATGCACTTCTGGTTGTACTTGGAAACCAAGTACTTCATCATATTTTCGACCGCTTCGGCACCGGAGTTCACAACGTAGACCTCGAGGTCTTTGTTTTGCATTACGTCTGGTGCGTTGTCATAGACTAATCGATAGAAATCGAGGCACTCCTTCGTGATGAAATCAGGGTTGGCAACCTTGTTGTTTGCCGCTCGTGCGAGTCGCTTCAAATACTCCGGTTCGTATAACCCAGGGTGATTGTGTCCAAGGAGTTTGGAACCGTAGTAGCCAGCCCAATCAAACAGCTCTTGCCCATCGACGGTGACGAGCGTCATGCCCGAACACTTCTCCAAATCAACCGCAAAAGGATAGGGCTCGGCGATGACGTATTTGCCGAGTTCGGCTAACATCGAGGCAGACTTAGGTCCAGGGAAAACGGTTGGGAGCACACAAAATTCTACCCGTTTTGAGTCTGGATTTGCCGTTGAGTGAGTTACAATACGGCTTGAGGACAAACTCGATGGCGATGGTTATCCCGATCATTTTGGTGATGTACTTCTTTCTTCTGCCTGCTCGTTATGAGGGTGTGCGATACGCTCCGGGTAAGACCGAAAAATGGATCGTTGTCATGGGACTCGGACTGACGATGTTCACATTCTTGCTCCTCACCCTTAGCGTCGGACAGTACGGGCGGAATTTTGACTTTTGGTTTGCCTTAATTCCCGGAATCCTCACCATCTACGCGTTGTTGATTCCAGTGCGAATGATGCTTCGGATACCGATCCATATAATTGAAGCACGACTCATCATTTGGGGTCTGGTGATCGCATTTATCGGTTTCGTTTCTTGGCCGATGCTTGGTTACCACTAAGCGGCGATTCTACTATTCAATCGCCCATTCACTGGTCACATTTGGACTCGACCTAATTGTCGCAAGAACCGTGCAATACTTCTCGTTGCTAAGGGCAACAGCTCGGGCTACCGCAGCTGGATCGAGGTTTTCACCCGAAACAATGTGCCTCATCGTGACCGAAGTGAACGGGCGGGGGTAAACGCCAACTGGTCCCCGTTCGCCATCTATCTCTACGCGGTAGGAAGTCAGAACTTGCTTCTTTTTCTGTAAGATCATCACGACATCGACCGCTGAGCAACCGGCAATCGCACTTAGCAACGCCTCGACTGGGGTCGGGCCAATGTTGGTGCCGCCTTCCTCAACCGAGATATCCATGACCAAGCGGTTGCCACTCGGAGGTGTGGACTCAAAGACCATTC
>JAYVHY010000035.1:0-5427 GCA_043770615.1 Armatimonadota bacterium
CTAGTTATGAGTCCAATTCGCTTCACTTACCCGTTCATTATGCCCAAAATTGGGCATACTAATCGCGTGATCAAGGATCGACTGATACAACCAGTAGGGCGATTTATGCGGCCTTGCGTCACGATTGAGGACTTTGCCAGTGTTCATCTTGCCGTCGAACGAATGCGGGACGCTGGTCAAGAAGTTATTCCCGTAACAACAAATGGGAAGCTAATGGGAGTGCTTACCCAGCCCAGCATCGTCCAGATCCTGTCCCAAGATGCCTCAAAAGACGACCCAGTCGGCAAATTTGTTGAGCAAGTGCCGACTATTTCAAATCAATCAACGGGCGCTGAGGCTCTCCGTCAACTCGAACACACATCAACGCTCATTGTCGTAGATGACCACAACAATGTCTGCGGAGTTCTGACGCCATCTTGTTTTATCGCAACCCAATCTGCACCTGAGCGACCACACATGGTTGGTGGCATGGCAACCCCTTTTGGCGTTTACCTAACAACAGGTTCAGTTAGGGGCGGTAAGAGCGGTTGGTACTTGTTTAGTACCGGAATGTTCCTCATGGTGTTTTTCGGTATTGGAAATGTAGCCCTTGATTTTGTGACCCGTGGGCTGCCACAAACATGGCTAGTACAGCTGGTGGTTTCGGTTTGTACAGGCGTCTTTATGCTGAGCATCTTTCGTATATTGCCGATTGCCGGATACCATGCTGCTGAGCATATGGTGGTCCATGCCTTAGAAAGGGACGAGGAATTGACTCCCGAAGTTATCGCAAGAATGCCGAGGGTTCACCCTCGATGCGGGACAAATCTTGCTGTTGCGGTAACGATATTCTCGACAATCGCGATTACTCCTTGGATTGATAATCTGGACCTAAGAGTCACGGTTGCACTCTTTACCACGCTTTTCTTCTGGAAGAGCGTAGGCTCGTTCGTCCAATTTTGGTTTACGACCAAGAAACCGAACCTAAAACAGATTGAAAGCGGCATTGCGGCAGGAAAGGAATTGCTCGATAATTATGCGACCTCATCCAATCGAACGGCTTCTCCCTTAACCCGAATCATTAATAGTGGAATGCTGCATGTAATAGCGGGATCATCTTCGGCGTTAGGAATAGCGTGGTTAATCCTACAGGCATTTGGAGTCGATCTCCTTCCGTCTTAGGTATCCTATAAGATCGTGGCTATTCTGAGCAGCATCACCCTCGTCCTCGCGATAATTGTCGCGATTGTTTTCTCGTTGCTCGTCCTCTTGACGGGTAAAGGAGATGCGATGAGTGGCGGCGGTAGCGTCCGTACATCCTACAAAGGTAAAGCCACATTTGACGACATCATGTCAAAGTCGGCACTTTATCTTGGCGTTTCGTTTATGGTTCTCGTTTTGATGTACAACGTGACTTCCCAACGAGCTACAGCTGCCGCGAACAAAGTTTTGCCAACGAGTGCCCCTGTCACCGTTCCAACCACGACACCCACGGCGGGTAACAATGCACCATCCGGTGCGAACAATGCCCCGGTAGCAGCCAACAATGCGCCAACCGCCGCTAGCAACACTCCTGCGGCGACCAATACTCCGGCGGCCACTCCGCAAGTTTCTCCACCGGCAGCGGCCAGTAACAGCCCGGCTTCCGCCAGCAACAACGCTCCAGCCGATGCCAACGCACCGAAGAAGTAAAGCTCAAACTCCTTAGTTCAAGGGCGGAGCCGAGGTACCCTTATAGGCGTGATCGAGATTCATGGTGCCCCTTTTGACTTAGGTGGTGCCCGACAAGGGAGTCGCCTCGGACCCGATGCCTTACGCCTTGCCGGCATCACCAACACATTGTTTAACGACCTCAAACTCGAGGGGCAAGACCGGGGCAATCTTTCGGTTGATTTGACTGCCGGCGAAGGTGACGGTCTCCCCTATGCAAAGCCAATAAGCGAAGTTATCGCAAAACTCAAAGCGGTAACCGTCGATATTCTTTCTCGCGACAACTTTCCTATCATGCTCGGTGGCGAGCATTCCATGTCCGCCGGACCAGTCTCTGCTTTAGTCGACAAGTACGGCGATAAACTAGGAATCCTTTGGATTGACGCTCACGTGGACATGAATACGCCCGATCAATCCCCTTCGCAGAATATCCACGGTATGCCGCTCGCTCTCCTTTGCGGCTTCGACAGTGGAGTTGACGGGGCCTATGAACGAGACTGGAAGATGCTCCAAGGCAGTGTCGTCAACCAAAAACTTAACCCGGCAAACATCTGTTGGTTTGGCTTGCGGGACGTCGATACTGGTGAGCGAAGTCGAGCCAAAATGGGTTGCGCGATCACAATGCACGACATAGATCGCGACGGCGTATTGGGGTGCTGGAACCGAATCAACAGCTATCTTCGAGATCTCGGGTGCGAGTACCTATACATCTCTCTTGACGTAGACGCCATGGATCCAATCCTTGCTCCGGGCACCGGCACTGCGGTTCGAGGCGGGCTCACTTATCGGGAAGCTCATTTCCTCGCCGAGCTAATTTACAGCTCCATTCAGACGGATAAGACCTTCAAACTTGCGGGAATGGACGTCGTTGAAGTCAGTCCGATCCACGATAGCAATAATCAAACCGCCATAATCGCTACCGAATGGGTTGCGTCTCTCTTCGGAAAGAGTATCTTGTAAACCATGATTGAGAACGGTCGAAAGGTCCTTAACCAAGAAGCCAAGGCGCTTATTGCTTGTGCTACCAACTTAGATCGTTCATTTACGACGGCGGCTCAATGGCTACTTGGTTGTACGGGCCGTGTGATCTGTTGTGGGGTTGGTAAATCGGGTCACATCGCCAATAAGACAGCCGCAACTTTGGCGAGCACTGGAACCCCGGCTTTCTTTATGCATGCTGCCGAGGCGGTACATGGCGATCTTGGCATGGTCACGAAAGACGACATCGTCTTGGTCTATACCCATAGCGGGGAAACTGATGAACTTGTTCGTCTCTTCCCTAGCTTCAAGGCGTCGGGAGCAAAGACCGTCCTTATAACCGGTCGTCCAAATAGCACCGCCGCAAAGCTATCCGATCTCATCCTCGATACAGGAGTCCGCGAAGAAGCTTGTCCAAACAACCTAGCGCCAACAACAAGTACAACCGTTATGGTTGCCCTCAGTGATGCTTTGGCTATCGCGGTCATGGAAGAACGTGGCTTTGGCAAAGAAGATTTTGCCAAGTTCCATCCCGCGGGTGCTCTTGGCAAACGCCTCCTTCTTCGAGTTGAGGATGTTATGCGCCGGTACGAAGACATTGCTGTTTCGACGAAGTCTCAGAAAGTATTGGAAGTTATGCAGCAAATCGCGACTGCCGGAGTCGGCGCAGCGTGCGTCGTCGATTCCGATCGAAATTTGGTTGGTTTCGTCACCGAAGGCGACCTTCGCAGGCACCTCCTCAAAACTCCAATCAATATCGAGGCTCAAACGGCGTCATTCATGACTATCGCCCCGGCAACAATCGAACCGGAGCTATTGGCGATCGAAGCCTTGGAGGTTTTTCAGAACTCAGCGGCAAAAATTGGCGAAATGCCGGTGGTCAAAAATGGAAAGGTCCTTGGGCTCTTAATGCTCAAGGACCTTTTACGATCTGGGATCGTTTAGAGTCTATTCAGTTGCTGCGGCTTCTGGAGCTTCGGTTCGAGTCTCTCGGGTTTCTCGCCCTTCTCGTCCACCCTCACGATATTCTCGTGGTTCTCGTGGCTCTCGCTTCTCGGTGCTCATTTCGGTTACGACGAATGGAATAAGCGCCATTTCTCGCGCTCGCTTGATTGCTTGCGCAACTTGTCGTTGCTGTCGAGCAGTCGTACCTGACTGTCGAGATGGGATCATCTTGCCTCGATCGTTAATGAATTTGCGAAGGAGGGCAGTGTCCTTATAGTCAACAATGTAAACCTTATTCAAGGTTAGATAGCTGATCTTTTTCTTTCTACGAGGTCTTGCCTTGGCGCTATCAGCGTCCTTATCCATCTTCATTGGATCGGCGGCAAGGGCTTTATTTAATTCTTCACTCATGCTCTTGGTCTCCATGCGGGGGCTAGTGCCCCGAGCAGTAACGAATGATTATGACACATTTGATTGACCGCTAGCTGGAAGAGATCGAGAGTTCCTTAGCTCAACGAATCAAGCAAGCAACAACTAACCTGCACCTGGTATCTCTACCAGCTAGCAAAAGTAACGGCTTGAAGCAATCACTGTATTTTTACTAGGGTCGCTGGCACAGTTCAAATGGAAATCCCTCAGTGAGCTCAAGGGAGGGTCAGACCAAGAGCCACGGTACCTGGGGAGGAATCGTTAGCCAAAGCAAGATTGCCAAGGTAAAGACCCGACAGTCACGGAGGATCGAATGCCATTTCAGATTAACAACAATATCTCTGCACTAGGTGCATACAACAGCGTATCAAAAGTCTCGAGCATGATGACGAAGTCCATGGGCAAATTGTCGAAGGGTCTGCGAATTGCAGATGCTTCTGATGATCCTGCTGGTCTCATTTCATCGGAGCTTTTCCGATCACAAATCAGCTCGATGGATTCGGCGATGCGCAACAACACGGAAGCGATGAACTATTCAAAGACAGCAGAAAATGCTCTCGGAGAAATGAACCAACTACTCGCTGATGCTCGTGGTCTAGCGATTGCGTCCGGTAACTCAGCAACGTTGACTTCAACGCAGCTCGCAGCTAACCAAGATCAAATTAACTCGATTATCACTTCGATTAACCGAATTGCTTCATCCGTAACCTATTCAGGACGAAAACTCCTTGATGGTTCGGCTGGTGTAACCACTCAGATTTCGAACACATCAAAAGTTGCTGGATTCAGCTTCGGCGGTACGGCAAACAGTACGACGATCACGCAAACTGGTCTCGTAACAATCAACCAAACTGTTGCCGCAACTGCAGCACTTTACACGGCAACTGCCTTGTTAACTGCGGGTGCAGCCGCATCCGGTTCGATCAGCGTTAACGGAGTTAGCTTCACAATTGCAGCTGGCACTTCAGGAGCGAACATCGCTTCGATCTTGAACGCAGCTTCGGGTCAAACTGGTGTAACCGCGGCGTTCAACGCTTCGAACCAATTGACCTTTACTCAAACTCAGACGGGTACCAACCGATCAGTCAACTTTGTTGATACATCTGGTGCGGTCTCATCGGCAGCGAACACATCAGCATCCGTAACGGGAACCAACGCAACGGCGACGGTCACCATGGGCGGTCAAAGTGTCCTCTATACCGGTGGTACTGCGGGTTCTGACGGTCTCACCTTGACTGATGCAAACGGTAACAAGTTGAACATCACGACTGGTGGAAACGCAGTTAACACCCAGCTTATGGGACAAGTAATTGCGCAAGACTCAAGCTTCCAAATTGGATTCCTTGCGAACACCACAGCTAACCTTGCTCTTAGAAACATGAGCGC
>JAYVHY010000036.1:0-5400 GCA_043770615.1 Armatimonadota bacterium
TATTCTCGGTGTGCTCTTCTTTCCATTAACCTGGGCATTGTCAAGTTGGTTTGTCAAAGGAACCGAGAAAATTGATGCTGAAATCGTTGCGGAGGAATCTAAATGAGTATCGAGTTCATTTGGGTCCTGTTTATCATCGCCAGCACAATTGGGCTCGGAATTTGGGCAACCAACAAGAGCAAGTCCGTATCCGACTTCTTTGTTGCCGGTCGCAGCGTAAACGTATTCTGGAATGCCAGCGCGATATCTGGTGAATATTTGTCTGCCGCGTCATTCATGGGTGTTGCCGGGCTCATCATGAAGAATGGCTATGATGCGCTTTGGTACCCCGTAGGGTACGCAGCTGGCTATCTCTTTCTATTGCTCTTTATTGCCGGACCACTGCGTCGATTTGGCGCATACACTATTCCAGACTTTGCCGAAGGTCGATTCCACAGCCCGGCATTTAGAAAAATTGCCGTTTCATTCGTTTTGTTCATTGGCTTTTTCTACACGATGCCGCAAATGAAGGGCGCTGGCACCGTAATGATGGGGATCTTTCCATCGTGGCAGTACTGGTACGGAATCGTCATTGTTGGCTCGGTCATTACGTTCAACGTCGCCCTCGGCGGAATGAAGGGAATCACCATCGTTCAAGCCATGCAGTACTGGGTCAAAGTGTTTGCCATTTCCGTTCCCTGCTTCGTGGTCATGTCGTTACTTGGTTCCTATAATGAAAATCTAAGCAAAGCCCTTGACAACCCAAAGGGAGTTCCGATCATTCCGGGCAACGTCATTTCGATGAAAGGCAAGGCGGGAGCTCCAAACAATGCCCTCTCCTTGAGTACTGCCGGAGAGTCCCTTGTCAAGTTTGAAACGGATACGGTTCTAACCGCAGTATCAATCAATCCAAAGCCAAAGGAAGGAGACGTCTTCGATGCCTCTAGCTCAATTTTTGCGGTCGGCAGCGCGCTAGAAATCACTTCGAAAAGCAAAGACCTCGTCGTTCCAAAGGACACCCTCGTTCGAGTCATGCCATTCGAAGTCACCTCCAAAGAAGGCAAAAAGTCAAAAGCATCTTTCAAGATCGAATTTGACCAACCATCCAAGATTCGAGTGACAGCGCCGCGGTCGCAAAACGATGGCGACGCCTTCGCGCCTAACTCGCCTTCAAACGAAAAGTGGGCAAATCCGTTTGGTCCACTCACCTCAAAGCACGGCTATCCGATTCTTTACACCTATTCCCTGATCATCGCATTGGTCTGCGGAACCGCTGGTCTTCCCCACATCCTCGTTCGCTTCTATACCAACCCTGACGGAAAGTCCGCGAAGCGCACAACCCTTTGGGTCATGGTCATGTTGGGAGCCTTCTACGTCTTCACCCCAATGTGGGGCTCCCTCGGTCGAATGTTTATGCCAATCCTATATGCATCGAACAGTACCGATATGGCGATCATCAAATTGCCTACCATACTCGGAAACGAGTTCCTAGGACACATGCTTGCTGGCATCACCTCGGCAGGCGCATTTGCTGCATTCATGTCAACATTCAGCGGCTTGCTAGTCTCCATGTCCGGGGCTTTTGCTCACGACATCTACGGAAAAATAATCAAACCGCAGTCAACGGCAGATCAGCGCAAATCGGCATTTAAATACGCCGCCGTTGGCATTGGCATCATCTCAATGCTTCTCGGACTCATGGTCGAAAGCTTCGACATCGCCATGATGGTTGGTTGGGCATTTGCAATCGGTGCTGCGTCTTATTTCCCGCTTCTCCTCTTGGGTTCTTGGTGGCGAGGTTTAACCGCCAAGGGCGCCGCAACGGGAATGTTAGTCGGCGGAATGGCTTCGTTGGCAGCGATCGTTACTACGATGCTCGTGGACAAGAAATTCATCACCGCAAAATTCCCACCACTTGTAAGTGCGCTGATGGAGCAACCCGCTATCTGGGGAGTTCCGCTTTCGATTGCGCTAATGGTTGTAGTCAGCAAAATGACCGCAAAGCAAGTTCCGCATGATGTCGATACAATGATGCTTAGACTCCATGCACCAGAGGAATTGGGACACTCAAAGGACTATATCGAACACTAGCTAGGCTCTTGTGATGATCGGAATGTTCCGATCATCACAAATCCAACCGCAATAAAAACCACGTTCTTGAGAATGTACTGACCCGTAATCGTCGGAATCCCGAAGGCAGCCATGGTTTCGCGAGAGAAGAATACAAACGGAGTCATAGTTCCTGCCATATGAACTAGACTGCTGGTCGCAGGTATTCAACCTCCGAGTTCATGCAAAACAGGTACCTTCATAGGGTGCTAACGCCGTTGCGATGGGTAGAAAATCGTCTCGAAATGCTGGATCAAAGGATCCTACCTACCCGGGTCGAATGGCTATCCTTCAACTCTGCCGAGGAAGTAGCCCAAGCAATCAAGGACATGGTCGTTCGTGGAGCCCCGGCAATCGGTATCGCTGCCGCATATGGAATGGCACTCGCCGCTTTTCACGAGGAGGACCTTCTCAAAGCCGACCATCTTTTACGCAATTCGAGACCGACCGCCGTTAATCTTTTCTGGGCACTTGACCGAATCAAAAACCTGCCTGTCAGCACCTTCGAAGTCATCCTCGCCGAAGCAAGAAACATCGAGCGCGAAGACCTCGAAATGAATCTCGCAATCGGGTACCACGGTGCGAAATTGATTCATGAGAACTACCACGTAATGACCATTTGCAATACCGGAGCCCTTGCTACCGCTGGACACGGTACTGCGCTTGGAGTTATCCGAACTGCTCACTCCCAAAACATGAAAATTCATGTTTGGTCGTGTGAGACCCGCCCCCGCCAGCAAGGACTTCGACTCACTGCGTTCGAACTCCTCCACGACAATATCCCGTTTCACTCGATCAGTGATGGAATGGCAGCAACCCTCATGGCGCAAGGCAAAGTTGACTGCGTCATTGCCGGTGCAGACCGAATTGCCGCCAACGGTGACACCGCCAACAAGATTGGCACCTACATGCTCGCAGTATTAGCTAGGCACCACAAGATTCCTTTTTACATTGCTGCCCCAAGTTCAACCATGGACCCGTCACTACCAGACGGCAAAGGCATCCCCATCGAAGAGCGAAGCTCCGAAGAAATAACCCACATAGAGGGACTGCAGGTCGCCCCCGATAACTGCCCAACCTTCAATCCAGGATTCGATGTGACACCGGGGGAACTTATTACCGCCATCATAACCGAAACTGGGGTTCACTATAAACCGTACGATTTCACCTAGACTCTCAACCAACAGCCAGTTTCAACCGTAATTAGAACAACAATGGACTTTCGCACCATCATCGCTAAGCGCCGAGAAGGCATGGTTCACTCAAAGGAGGAACTGACTTTTCTCGCCGAAGGTGCGGCAAAAGGGGACATTCCCGACTATCAGCTCTCGGCTTGGCTGATGGCGGCATACCTAAAACCGCTTACGGATCAAGAGACTGTTGACCTCACGATCGCTATGGCTGACTCGGGAGATCGACTCGACCTGACCGGAGTTCCTAAGCCTTGGGTCGACAAACACAGCACCGGCGGAGTCGGTGACAAAACGACATTAGTCCTTGGTCCCTTGCTTGCTGCTTGCGGACTTAGTGTCATCAAGATGAGCGGACGAGGGCTCGGCATTACCGGCGGAACCATCGACAAACTCAAAGCCATTCCCGGATTTTCGAGTGATCTCACTCCCAAGAAAATGGTTGCGCAAGCCAAGAAGATCGGCATCGCGGTTGCTGGGCAAACCTCTCACCTTGCTCCGGCCGATAAAGCTCTGTACGCCGTTCGAGATGTCACCGAAACCGTTTCGTCTATTCCCCTTATCGTCAGCTCAATCTTGTCGAAAAAGGTAGCCGGAGGAGCCGAAACCGTCATCCTCGATGTCAAATGTGGTTCCGGTTCGTTTAACCCAACTCGTGAACAAGCCGAAAAACTGGCCGACGCCCTTGTTGCCGTCGGAAAACTGGCTGGTTTGCGCGCCTTCGCTGCAATCACAGATATGGATCAGCCGCTAGGTTCGGCAGTAGGCAATGCTCTCGAAGTCAAAGAGGCAATCGACGTTTTGACCAAACCCGAAAGCGAACTCTCGCCAAACACAAAACGATTCCGTGAGTTGTGCCGTTACTATGGTGCACTCGCTTTGCGAGTCAGCGGAATCGCTACGACCGCTGGCGAAGCATTGGAGCGGATCGAAGACACTCTGCAAAGTGGACGCGCACTCGACAAAGCTAACCAGTGGATCAAGGCCCAAGGAGCTACCGTTGATTTTAATGACACTTCATGGCTGGTTGTTGCGCCGATCCAAGTCGAACTAAACGCAAAAACTCCTGGATGCATTGGCAAGGTTGACGCCCGGACAATCGGTGAAATCGCCCTTGACCTCGGTGCTGGACGAAGAACTAAGGACGATGAAATCGACCTCTCGGTTGGACTGGTTATCAACGTCAAAGTCGGCGACATGATCAGTGCCAATCATTTGCTGGCAACGGTTCACGCTGCTACTCAGGAAGCAGCAAACGCCGCGATTGCTCGGCTTGAGCACGCAATTCAGATTCAAACTGCACCGATTCCGCCAAGACCAATTCTTATTCGCCCGGCGTAAACCACAGACCGTCCTAACTGCTGGATACATCAACGGTTAGAGGCACATTTTGTCGTATCTTTTCGTATTGCCTGGCTGTTTAGCTCCCTTGAGCCATCGAGTTCATCTCAACTTTAGGGTGTCATCTGCATAAATCGGGGCGAATTTTCAAAAAACATTATAGTAGACAGTATTCTACTTAAATTATGTTAAAATCCGTGTATGACATTTGCTACCAGATCGTACTCTGATCTCATTCGCACGCCCCAACAGCGCCATATTCAGCTCCTTGAACACAATCGAGTACGTCTAGAGAACACCATTCTGTACTGTAGGCAGAACAGTATCCGTAGCCTTTTCGTTGCTGAGCAAGATAGCAGTCGTCCTCTCTTTCTCAAATTTTCCTATCTTCGCCCTCAGCTTTGTACCGTTACAAGCATCATGTGCTTTGGTCCCGAAGAACATGAAGCCATTGAGATCGCCAAAGCGGTAATGATGTACGACATTAATCAAGAAGTACCGATCATGATCATCAACAATAACCCCACCAGCACCGCTTTTTCGTTCGTTGTGGTTGTGGTGTAGCTATGGCTCAGGATTCAGTTATATTGTGGTTAGAACTGATGGAGTTCTACATCGAGCGAAACGGCAAAGATGTTCCTCAAGTGGTCCATCGAGGCGATATCGTACTCGACGCCAACGCAATCGCTCGGAAAAGAGGCGTCACAAAGGGAATCCTTACCAAACAGGCTCGCGCCATCCTCAGCGAAGGCGAATTCATCCCGTGGGAAGAAGAAACCTA
>JAYVHY010000037.1:0-2456 GCA_043770615.1 Armatimonadota bacterium
CAAATTTTTCGAGAGTCTGCTGGGTGACGCCCCTTCGACGATTCAAATCGTCAAGCTCGAGGAGCTCTTGTTGGGTAGGTTTTTCCTTTGTTTGAATGACCCGCAGTCGAGCTTCTGAAGCAGCGGCTGCAGTCTTGATCTTCTCAATCTCTGCTTTGTCCGCATCAGTTGGTGTAGCTGTGAGCGAAAGCTCTTTGAGCTTGACCGCGTCGTCTACCCGAATGGTTGGGTTCGCCTGCAAGAACTGAATGATTCCAACTCGAACTCTCTGAGCGACTCCGAGCAAATCTTCGAATTTCTTTGCTTCCAGGCTTTCGTTCGCAACCTTTGAAAAGTCAACGACTCCCTCCTTTTCTTGCTTCGCCTGGAAGCCGGCTACGACGACACCCGATGCAAGGGCGATGCTGAGAATCCAGCCGAACGACGCTTTCTTAATGTTAACCATGTTTACCAATTGACGCCGATCACAAAGTGCGTGCGGCTCTGCCCTTTTTCATTGAATCCTACTGCGATCTGAATCGGACCGAATGGGCTTTGGAAGCCAATACCGAGTCCATAACCAGCGTGGAACTTAGGTGTTCCAGACTGGGTGAAGTTGTTTACTGTCCCGTAGCCGCCCCAAGTTCCGCCGAAGTCCAAGAACGTGAAGGCACTAAATCCTCGTTGAATTGGATGCCGATACTCTAGGTTAGAAAGAAACATGTATCGACCCCAGAACCTATCGTTTACATATCCTCGAATCGAGTTGTCGCCGCCGGTAAAGAACTGCTCAAAGAAGGGGAGCTTTCCAGATGTTGCACCGCCTTGCACTCGGAAGGCAATAACCTTTCTGGGGTCGTCAAGGAGTTTTCTGCGCGGCTGGCTCGTGAAATATGTTCGATAGTCGAAGTAGGCCCGAACAAAACCACCTGCTCCAAGCACGTTTGCCGGTGCGGCTCCGCCGACCTTTTCGATTTTGGTGTAGCCGGGTTCGAGCTGGAAGCGGAAGTATTTTCCTCGCGACGCATTCATTGCTGCGTCTCGTGTGTCTCGGGTGTAACTGGCGGTCAATACAGCAACTGGACCATCCTGTTGAATAAACGACTTCGGATCGGTAACGCCAATGTTATTGGTCACAACTCGCTCTGCACGAATCGCGAGTCCGTAAGTTGTAAAGTCGTCAATGATTCGCGACCATCCGGTTGTGGCACCGGTACGTCGCTCGTTGAAGGTGTTCTGATTGGTCAGAGGGCTCGTGCTGGCAAACGGCTGAGCAAATCGGAAAAGGATTCGACTGTAAATGCTTGCCGAAAATCCGGTGCCCTTGTTGTCCAAGAATGGGTTTGAGTAGTCCAAATCCATCGAGGGACCGATCCCACGAGTGGCCTGCTGATAGTTGACTCGCACGGACTGACCGCTACCGTTCCAGTTATTCTCGCTGAGGCTGAGAATTCCTGCGAAGGAGCTTCGAGGGTCAACTTGAAGGCCAACGTTGAAAATGCCAGTTCTCTGGTCCTTCAGCTTCAATCCGAGGTCAAGAATGCTGGTTCCAGGTCTAGGCACACGAGTCTCTTCAAAGGGTTCAAACCATTGAGTGTCGAATAGTCTCTTTTGGTCGGCGAGCCACCGAGTGTCGTTGAACGCTTCGCCACTCTTGGTGCGAATAATCTTCGCAAAGACGTTTTTCTTGGTTTTGGTTTCGCCGGTAATCTCAACCTTTCCAACTTTGAATTCTTTGAGTGACAAGTTGAGAGTCGAAGGGGAATCTGCAAGGGGGCCAAAATCTTCAACCGCGACAAAATAACCGCGCTCTTGGTAGAGTTGCAAAACCGCCTGGGCGGATTCTGCCTGCAATCGAAGGTTATAGAGCTCGCCGGTCTTGTATTTGATCCTTTTCAGAATGTCGGCCGTTGGCACGACCGAGTTTCCGACGACTCTGATTTCCTTGATGACTTCATATTCCGCAAGGTTGACCGTGAGCCGGTATGCCCCAAATTCCAGAGGGGTGGGAACGATGCGAACGACTGAGAAAAAGCCCATGTCGTTGATGAGCGTTTCGTCCTTGATGATCTTCTCGGTCGAAAAGATCGAGCCAATCTTTGTGGACATCGTCCGCAGAATGACCTCTTTAGGGACTTTCTTATTGCCGACGACGACAATTTCTTTGACCAGTTCGGAAGATTGCGCCAACGCGGCTCCCACCATCAAAGACCATACAGCAACGGTTCCAACAATTCTACGAGTCAAAAAGCTATTCCTCCGAACATCACCAAACAAACAAAGCGCGCCCGACCTCGGAAACTTTACCCGTGTCCCGGAATTTGTCGATGTTGTGTCCTATGGGTTCTGGAACTAGACGCACGAGTTCACCTAAAATTTCACCCCATATTCAATTGTAAATTTCCATGGACGAAGTTCATCCGCACCGAATGTGAGACTGAACCGCCGCAAAGATCCCTTCGCGTTCGGGAGTCGAT
>JAYVHY010000038.1:0-2450 GCA_043770615.1 Armatimonadota bacterium
AGCTACTTTTCGTTCCGGCAGGAGTCGTCCATCGATTTGAAGACTTCACCGATGATTTCTCAACGTGGGTGTTATTTTACGGTCCAGAGGGCGGCGAAAGAGCATGAGGGAAGATTATTGGATCGTGGAGGATTCCCAGGTGATCGAAAAGACCGGGAAGGGATTGGCGTATTGGACCACCGTTTTGATCGCATTTGATGCGGCGAACCGCAAAGCAAGCGATGTTGTGAACCACCTTCAAAACGACCATGGTATCCCGAGGTACTGGGCAAGAACTCTGACTACACGATTTGCCAAAGGTCTGCGTTAGTCGACGACAAATAGCTTTGAGCCGATCGTGGTTGAAGGTCGATGCTTTCCATAGTTATCGGCAACTTGATAACTCATTCCGGGGCGAAGGGTGAACTTTCGCCCGTCTTGCAATTCGGCTTCTATCTCGCCTTCAAGGTCTCCGGTTTCGGTGATCAAAGAAGTTGCTGAATAAGGAACTCGTCAGGCTTCCCTCAAGAGTCCCGATGCACGCCCGGCTCGAGGCTACTTTTGATTTAGTCTCGGGCTTTGGGCGGTCACTACTCTCCCGGTTCGCTTTGCAGCTTAGATTTCCTTTCGTGGAAAATGCTCACCGACCTCTCTTTCAAAAAGAGGTAGCGTCGCACGGTGTGCAGATGTCTTCGCGCTTAATGCCCCTGAAGACACAGTCGGGTGCTCTTTACATGAAGCGCAAGCATCTTGTGGCTCGGTCTTAGTGATGAGTCGCTCATACCTGTTAGCTCTTATAACCACCTGCGGTGACCAAAAGGCCTTTAGGTTTAAATAGGCGTGATGGCTGAGGTATCCGACTATGAGTTTTCTTCAGTTCCACCCATTGACCCAGCCACCACCTGCTTGCTTCGGGTCTACGGGTTTGCTTCTAGTTCTGAAGCACGCTTTTGACCCGATCTTTTAGGACCGGCAAAACTTCTAATTCAAACCAAGGGTTCTTTTTCAGCCAAATGTTATTCCGCGGACTTGGATGCGGTAACGGGAGGGCGTTGGGCAAGTGGTCCCGCCAGCCAAGAACTGCGTCGGTCACGGATTTTGGTGCATTCGGCAAGTGATAGTCCAGGGCATACTGTCCGATCACGACAGTTAGCTGGAGGTTTGACAGCCTCGACAGGAGGGTCTTTCGCCATTGAACCTCGCACTCCGGTCGTGGAGGTAAGTCTCCGCTGTTTCCGGTACCGGGATAGCAAAACCCCATCGGAAGGATTGCTATTTTCGTCGGATCATAGAATTCGACTGAAGTGAGCCCAAGCCAGCTTCGCAACCGATCACCACTTGCATCATCAAACGGCACACCCGATACGTGGACTTTTCGTCCCGGAGCTTGGCCAGCGATCAAGATTCTGGCATTTTGATGCAACTGAAATACCGGTCGCGGTCCTAATGGCAACGATGAAGCGCAAATGGTGCATCGCCGAACATCTTCGAGTTCTTGTTCAAATGTAGCCATTTTGTTTCAATCGACATTCTTTGCTAATATGATTCTAACAATGAAAGGCGAGACTTCTGATAGTCCACAATCATCCGGAATTTGCTCATGAATCCCATACCGATGTTTCCGTCGACAAATGGGCTTGCGAAGCCGCCAATTTTGGTGATTTGAAATCCGACTTTAGGCTTGTCAAACCGCTTCGGTCCGAAGATGAAATAACCTATTTCGCCCCTCTTGCTTTCTGAAGCTCCGCCAGCTCCTCCGGTCATTTCTCCGGTCACTTTTCGATCTTTTAACAATCCATTTTGCTCTACCGCAGGAGTAAAGAAATCGACGGTTGAACCTGATCCGGTATCAAGGCAGAATTGCCCGAAGCGTCCGCCTTCGTATTCGCAATTCAAACTTGGAATGTTGCCATGGAACACGAATGGGGTCCAAGCCATTCCGTGCGGGAGCTGATTGAATCCGGTCGGAAACACGCCAATGGTTCGCTTTTTGGGATCGATGTCTAAGGAAACTCGGCTAATGAAGTCGTAGCCGATAATACCGGCAAGCTTGATTCCCAGAGCGTCGGCAAATGGCTTCATGTCCAATTCCATGAAAGAGCTGTTTTTGATCGTGACGGGTCCCAAGTTGAACTCAACTCCCTTTGAAAAGTTTGTGGTGACACTGGCGACAACTCCCGGCACGGAGTCTTTGCCTACGACTTTCATGTTGTGATTTCGGGCGATCTGTGGATCGATAACCATGATTTCGGCACCGGTATCTAGGAACCACCATCCTTCATCTTGACCATCAAGCTTTGGTTTGACAAACAAGTATCCGAACATCCGCTTTACTTCGATTTCCGAGGTTGCTTTGGGGTCAAAGGTAAATCCTTGAGTACTGGCTGGAGGCATTCCATATCCAAATTCGCCAGCAATCGGCTGATTAAATCTGGTTATCGAGATGGTGTCGTCGGTTTCGCCGCTCACAT
>JAYVHY010000039.1:0-5358 GCA_043770615.1 Armatimonadota bacterium
GAGAGCGTCTTCCACCTTGCTTATTCTAACTCCAATTCAACCATAAAATGGCACTTAATTTCACCTTCAACTTGATTCAGGTACCAATTGGCGGACGACCATCGGTATTTTGTCAATTCGTCAACCAGTCCTTTCTTCACAGGGTTCCGGTGAATATAGTTGATGACCTTAATCCTGGTTTCCGCTTTGGTGACATTGCGATCGTAGCCACCACCACGCTCCCATAGGTCAGTCAATATGAGGCCCTTGTTCTTAGCACTGCACGATGGGCCTTGTTTGATCGATTTGAGAATTGTCGACATATCATAGACCTCGCTTATCGGGCGAATGAGGAGGTGGACGTGGTCATGCATGAAGACATAAGCCAGGATGGCAAAGTTGTGGGTTTTGGCGGCTATGTTGATTCTGGTCGCGAGTAGCTCGCAGATCTGATCATTCTCGAGATACGGCTTGCGATGGTAGGTGGAGAAGTCAGATAGTGTGAGTGGCCCGGCTCATTGATGAACGTACGGGTCTTTAGCTTCCTGACTTGACTCACAATTGCCTGGTTTTACCATTATTACACTGGCGCTTGAACACAGGTAACTCCCAGCTGCGCAGACGTCGCTACCAGTGCACCCGGTTTGTGTTCCAAAACTACCACGCTCACACAGTGACTTGTCGATCTGCGTGACCAGTTTGAAAAGTCTGTGGCTCGGTGAGTTTGAACCCAAAAGGCGAATCCCCCGCTATAGCTTGTCTAAACTAATCTAAAGCTAATTAAAGTGGCTCGCAGCTATCAAAACAAGAATCCTCAGGACCCAGACTTTTCAACTTTTCCCTGTGATCTGCGGCGAAACAATGATGCTCCAGTAAAGCAGATGGCATCAATGACTCCGACTTGCACAAAAGCTGAAATTATTGATCCTGTGGCCTCCCTAAATGTTCCTTCCTGCTTATCCGACACTTCTGTTAACGCAGCCCCCATTATTTTCTCAGCTAAAAAAGCATCTGAGAATACAGTCAACGAAGTAAACAACACTAGGTTCACCAATCCGAATTTTATTGATTGTGTATAGGAATTTACGTACGCAAAACCAATCGACAACAATACAACACCTATTGTACAGGCGATCTCAGCCGCTGGAAAATAATCGGCTGAAACGCGAAGTATAGACCTTGTGATCGCAAGCACAATGGTTGCAATTACGAACCCCATGCCATCTCCCTCGGGGTAAGTGACCTGTGGCCCCCAATTTTCTTTGGATCACTCCACGGGATTAACGGCCACTTATCGCTGCCCTTATGGTGTTTCATCCTTCCCTCTTTATCATTGTATTTTACGTACACTTTCACTTTCTTTCCGCCAGCCTTTATTCGATCAAGCCACTTTACTTCCGCATGCCCAATGTCAATACACCCGGCAGACCCGAAGTAAGTACCGCCATGAAGAAAGAATCCACTCCGACCCTTGGTATTTGTGCCATTGACAGGGTGCAAACTTGCCCGCCGGTTACCCCAGCCGTCAATTGAACCCGTATAGCCACCGTTAAACCAGTCATCAAGCGTGGAAGTAGTATAGTGACCGATCTCACCTGGGTCAATCTCGTATTCTCCTTCCGGAAGGGGTCCTTTATTAGAGAGTCCAGTATCCAGTGGGGTTGTGCCCGGTTGCCCGCTCGCTGCCATAGTTCGATCTAATTCCCGACCATAATCATCGTACATAATCAACCAGTAGCCATCAAATACATAGTAGTCGAGACCATTTGGGTCAACTCTCTTCAGGGGATTGTTATCACAGTAAGCATACCAATTTCTGCCTTTTTGAGCAGGATCCCGGCTCAAGAACCGTCCCGACTCCGGGTCGTAGTAACGATGCCCCAGCAACTTGTACCCACTCTCGCCGTCTTCTTGGTAGCCATATCCAGATGCAAAGCCTTTCTGTGTAGCAGAAGGCAAATTATGCGCAACAACCTTGCCGAACGCGTCAAACTCCGCAGTCTCGGTGACGTTTCCGGCGTTCGCCATCCCCTTCATCGAGCCGAGCCTATCGGTCAGAATCGTATTCGTTCCGACACCCGTTGGCTTCTCCGAGATCCCCGGAACCAACGTCGCCGCTTCGCCCACTTCATTGCTTATTGAATTTCCTTCAACACATTAATGTTTACGTTAATTGTCTGACCCAACACTCTTATGAACCTGGCCCGCCCATCTGAATAAACTATCGCACAAGAATCGTCGTACATTGCAAATACTTTCACCGAGTTTATATGTGATTTAGAACTATATGTGATTTTCCCGACTTTGTACTCTCGCTTGAAAATCGTCGCATATTTTGCATCTAACTCATCCTGACCCTTATTTTCAATCAAATTTATTTTCTTAAACAAATCCCTTGAATTTCCCGGTCTTCCTTTGAAATCACTCAAAGATATAGCAATGACTCTCGAAACAGATGCCATCCTCGCAAATGAAATTGAGCCCGTGATTCGATCATCTTGAAATAATAAGTAACTGCATAATATTGTCCACATAATGTCTTACTCCATTGTTGAATACAAATTTCATATATTCTTATCGGTTTAACCCAATGCCTCTTCTTTCTCTATCCTCTTGAGCAGGCAGCAAAGCCTCTCACATAGTAATCTTCTACGCAGAAGGAAGACTATGCAAGCAGTATCAGTCATTGAGCCCACCAATCAAAAAAAGCCAATGCTCCCAAACCCTTTCAGTCTTTCTGGCCATTTCTTAATACGGTATTGCTGCCAGTAGAAAGCTACCCATTTACGAGCATTACCATTCGCATTGCCCCTAGGCTGGTTACGCCTAGCCTCGCGTGTTGATTTGCTGCTTTTTCCACCATGGGCTGCCTCATAAGCCGCGATAAAGTCAATTGCAGCAGCTTGTGCTGTTTCTTCATCTGCCTCCTGGTCAACCCAATGCTGAAGCTCATGGACAAGAGTTGCAGCTAGAGCGAAGCTTGGATCGCTAGTTATGCTATCGCCCAACCCACCCTTTCGAAGGTTTTTGTACCTAGAGAAGAATGCAGCATTTATGATAATTCCGTCGGAGGTGCCTGTGATTGCCAAGTTATTTCCCATTTTAAAACCTCCATATTTAGCATTCATATCGGTTTCTACGGAAATTCTTCCACCCGCCAGCAAAATACTTAATTCTAGGGCCTTTTCCTTGTCCACCTCGGCTATCTTAGCGATTGCCACATTCATTTCACCACAAAGTTCCTTTTGAAGCGGATCATCACTTGTTGGATCTAATGTTATTCTTTCAAGGCCGCTTGGATCAACTGCTTTCAAAGGATTATTCTCGCAATAACTATACCAATTATTTCCACTGCGAATCGGATCTCGGCTCAAGAACCGCCCCGTCTCCGGATCGTAATATCGGTACCCAAGGAGCTTGTACCCACTCTCGCCGTCTTCTTGGTAGCCATATGCTGAAGCAAAGCCCTTCTGAGTAGACGTCGGATTGCCGTGCGCAACAACCTTACCAAACGCATCAAACTCCGCCGTCTCAGTGACGCTTCCGCCGTTCGCCATCCCCTTCATCGAGCCAAGCCGGTCGGTCAGAATCGTATTCGTTCCGACACCACTCGGCTTCTCCGAGATCCCCGGAACCATAGTACTTACGCCGTCGGAAAGGACTGGAGCCGTAACTCCAACCCCGTTCCGCTTATACGTCCGAGAGCCGTTCGAGTTAGACTTCGAAACTCGGCTACCAACTCCGTTGTAACCGTATGTCGAAGCCGTAGTTCCTCCACCATTCAGACTTGTCAGCCGGTCTTCGTAACCCCAGTTCAGAACCCTCGAACCAATATTCGTCGGTCTGCCGCAAGCGTCGTATTGATAGGTGGTGGTTCCTGTACTTTTGCTCACTGACATCAATTTGTCGGCATCGTCATAGCCATACTCGGTGAGCCCACCAATGGCGGAGAGCTTCGTTGCTCGGTTGCCATTAGCATCATAAGTGTAAAGGTCATGGACTCCAAACTGGTTGCTTGAAATCTCCGACTTCAACTGGTCAATCTCGTCGTACGTGTAGTTCGTGGCCACGCTGTTCACTTCCAGGTATGAAACGAAGAGTCCTCCACCCCAAAAAATCTTGTTGAAATTGCATAAACTGCCTTTTCACGATATTCCTGCTTTATGTAGAACCTTAGTCCATATTTAGAAACTATTCTTGACCATGGAATTCTATGTTCAGGGGCAAACGAATCAAGTAATTCTCGCTCAGACTTTGGCCATGATCCAGTTCGCTTCTTGAATTCTGGAATCTCATAGTTCAAACCATTATATATATCGTCCCACGCATTCATTCGGTTAAACAAATAGAGTGGCACTGCAAGACAAATGGTTGCAAAAATGAACAAACTCGATCGTAACAATATTGTCTTCCTGTCCGCCATCAATAGTCCTTAAATGTTGTTCTTCTACCGCCACCGCCAATCTTGTACCTTGGGGTTGATTTGCCAGCCAGGCCAAGGTCTAGCCCTCCGTAACTATGGGTCATTCCTTTGTACCCCAGAACTTTTTGAGCGGCCCACAACCACGCATCTACAAACTTCGAATCGCCCACCGTTTCGCAGCTCAAAAAAGCAATTCCTGACATCGGGCCCTTTCCGCGACGGGCTCGCCTTGTCGCAACCTCGTATCCATCTTTTACACCTAACACGTCTTGCTTATATTTGTTACCATTCTTGTCTTGCCCTGCGTGTTTCCCTTTCCCATTTCCGTTAAGAATGAAGTTTCCTGGATTACCATGTCCGTAAAGAATTGCCGCATCGCATTCGGCAAGACCTTCTAAGGCTTGTTCCTTCGTGGGATTATCAAGAACTTCGACAGTATCGCCATCCTCTTCTGCGCCTTTCTTTATACCTGGTAGTAGGATATTCCAAAAGAACCACTCTAAGAAATCGTGCTTCGGACCACTTGTATCTCCTTTGATGACGAGAATCTTTTTAAGACCATCTGAGTCAATTGATTTTAGCGGATTATTATCACAATATGCGTACCAGTTCCTGCCGTCGAAAGCCGGGTCCCTACTCAAAAATCTCCCAGTTTCAGGATCGTAGTACCTATGCCCCAGGAGCTTATAGCCGCTCTCGCCGTCCTCTTGATAGCCAAACCCAGACGCGAAGCCCTTCTGAGTTGACGTCGGATTGCCATGCGCTACTACCTTGCCAAACGCATCAAACTCCGCGGTCTCGATGACGTTTCCGGCGTTCGCCATCCCCTTCATAGATCCCAAGTGATCGGTCAGGATCGTATTCGTTCCGACACCAGTTGACTTCTCCGAGATCCCCGGAACCATCGTCGCCACTCCGTCCGACAGAACCGGAGCCGTGACTCCAACCCCGTTTCG
>JAYVHY010000040.1:0-12541 GCA_043770615.1 Armatimonadota bacterium
TATTCATCCCAGCTCAGTGAGGTATTATTACTAACTCCATCGTGCGCGGGTGGTGAAATTGGTAGACACGCTACCTTGAGGTGGTAGTGCTCACAAGGCATGAAGGTTCGAGTCCTTTCCCGCGCACCAACTTTCTCCTGTAAGGAAAATCCGTTGTCTCGGAAAGGACGAGAACGTTCGAGTCTGGAGCCTAAGCGACATCCTCATTGATCCCGCTTAAAGGTAAGAAGCTAAGTGAACTCGGGACGAGTCATCGGGACTTTCTCTCGCACCAAGTCTTCATATTAGGTTCAATTGGATTTCGATAGTTCGTTTAGCGAACAATGACTCCAATGAAGGGCCCGGTCTCTCAATTATTTGAGCATTACTATGACATTGTAGGGGGCACAAGTACAGTCCATATACTCCCCACCAGTGTTTCGGTCGTCAGCCCAATTTGTGATGGCACTGTAATTTATTTTAGTTGTCGCACATACAGTCTTAGATTTCCACCTCGAATCGAAGCGATATGTCGATTAATCGGGACTGTCAGCCTCTCCATAGTTTAGGTTCGAGAAATTCCGGCTTCGTTTGAGAACATCTAGCTGTTTACGTTAATAATTTTTGAAAGTTGAATTTTGATCCAAGACTTGATTCGCATACAATCCAGTCTGAAATGATTGCAAGAATTTTTGAATAGTGCGGCATGCGACATCTTGACAGACAGGTGTTCTAACAATCGTGTAAGGCTTTACCGCAGTGTTCGTCTTCGCTTAACCAAGCAAACCCCTTCATACGCCCAGCTTCAATCGCAGTCAGTGACTTTGTTGAACATAGTCCCAAGACGGGAGCGAGCACCCGGCTAAATACCTTGCAAATTGGTAATAAGTTCATCACAGAAGATAGGTGAATCTTTTCGACCCCAAACCAAGAATTATAGTGACCAACAAATGACTGCGTTTCGATAGAATCCAGATTGAATGCTACTGCATGTTTAGCTAAATCTAGGGCTGGATCACCGAGACATACGTCGGACCAATCCAAAAAGATCCCAGAAACTGTTCCCTGATATTCTCGAACCATGAAATTTCCCGGCGAGGAATCCCCATGGAGTATGGCCAATTGTTTCACACCCACCGATCCTACTCTCTCAAATCGGCGCCTAATCTCATCATGAATAGCAAAACACAAAGCCCGATCCCGTGGAGCAAGAGTCTTGGTTTTTTCGGACATATATTCAAATCCACCTGACCAGAGGTCGTGCTTAGACGTTAATATGCGAAAAGTATGAAAAATGCCGTCGAGTGGGATGCTATGCAACTTTGCAAAGGCGATTGCTGCTAATTGATGGACATACTCCTTTGATAGAACTTCCCTCGTTTGACGAACGTATGCTTGGCTTGCCATCGCAATACCGTCTATCTCTATTAGATCGAGAATTTGTGCTGGGGCAAGGCCCCTGGCGCTTAGAAAGCGTGATGCCCAAGCTTCCTGAGAGAGAGCTTTTTGAGCTTCTATGTCGGCGAGGGAGCAGGTTCGGACGACTTTTGTCTCACAAGAGCAATGGTATTTATGAACCTGCGGTTTGCCACTAAAGGGCTCGCGCAATAGTTCAAAATTTGGCTTCTCAATATCACGAACCGCCGTTACTTGTCTTTCTTGCTCATCAACCTCTGAATGGATTCGTTCTCGAGAAGCCAAAGTTGCTCCCCATGTCTTGGTAAAAAGGTTCCGATTTCGGAGATTGTCATCCGTTCGAAACAAGTTCTTATGATAGGCAGTTGAATAGCCGCAGTAAGCTGATCGAACTCCCTTCACCTTCATCTGCATGAGGAAGTCAACATCTTCCCATTGGCAACTACCGTACGACTCGCAGAATTTGGCTCCTTGAAGTGCCTTACGAGACACCATCATGCAAGTCGTTGGTAGTCCAAAAACTTCGAATTGCGATGAATAAGTTTCTGAGTCGCGGAAGCCATATCCAATCGGTAAAAACGTATCTGGCGGTGCGAAGCCTAGGCCACATGAGAAGATTCTGCCATCTTCCAATTTGATCTTTGGCGCCACTGCTTGGAAATCGCCGCTTTGGAGGACTTTCAAGAGAGGGGCATCCCAGTCGGGTGTTACCCATGCGTCATCATCAAGAAAGCAAATTATGTCTGCATCACTCTTTTCTAAAGCACGGTTGCGGTTCACTGCGGCGCTCTGTTTCGACCTTTCCACTATAAGCCGAACAGCCGACCTAGTAAAGGCCCTTACTGACTGGATGCAATCTTCAAGTGGTCCTGTGTTTTCATCACTAGCATAGGAGGCCACGATTACATCGATTTTTGGCTTATTCGACAATGATTCTCCATAGGCGCTCTGCTCGGCGCCACGACTCCCTGCCGGAAATTCGGAGATCCACGGCAGCAATTTGGCCCTGCTCTTCGACGGCTGCTTTCAACCTATTTGTCATCTGACTAAAGTAAATGCTTAACTCCTCAGTTTTTTTCTCGAACCATGGCGAAACGTCGACAACGCTCGATTGCATTCTGTAGCCAGCCTGGGACAGAAGTTGTAATGGGGCACACAGTGAGTTCGGCATTGAGACATATGGAATATCTTCATAGAAAACAACTGATTGAGGTGGCAATCCTCGACGGAAGAGCTCCAGTACGGCTCCAAAAACAATTGCGTGATCAACCATGCCGCCTACACTTAATGGAGCCATCACCATCGAGGCATTTGATCGAATCAATTCGCGTTCCAAAAGTTCTGCAACCATAGTGATCAGGTCTGACGGAGCCTCCTCGTGACGCGTGACAAACAGGCTACTCGATGGGCCTCGAAGAAGGGAATCTGGCAAAAGGTGATATTTCGAGTCTGCTCCCATCTCGGCGCAAAACATTTCTTCTTCGAACATCCGTATTTGAGTGATATCCTTCCTCGAAAGCTTTGAGATTGGTGCCTCGGCGAAGTTAGATCGGCCAAAGATCACATGGACTTCTGGTCTAGTTCCCATGTAACACAGAGATCGTAGATAACCACCTATTGAGAGCCCGGCATCATCTGCATGAGGAGCAAAAACGATTATGTTTCGATCAGCTATGGAGTCACCAGGCAAATCTAAAGTGGGGACGCGCACCTTGTGATACAGTATTCCCGCTGAAAATAGGCCGGAGATTATATCGAATGGAACCGATTTGTCCGCGGATACGAAGCAGTCAATATCATCTTGAGTTTCGGAGGAGAGAAGGGACATGCAAATGTTCCGTATTGGTGAGCCTGGCACAACGTGAGGAATGATGGAGAAATCCGAAAGATTTAGATGACGACTAACGACGAACCTATGCTCACGCGAAGGGCTAATTTCCTCTGGAACCCACTTTCCGATAAATTTCTCACGGTCCGCTTGAAAGCGCAGTACTCCACTTTTTCTATAAAGCTGTGAAGTCAAGTGTTGTTCATGGAGCACCCTCGCCGCAGGTTCAAACCAGATCGAATAGCCATTGCTTCCTGCACGAAGGCAAAAGTCAGCATCGCTAAAATAGTTCAAGAATCTCGGATCTAGCTCACCAACCGACTCAAAGCACTCTCGCGTAATCATGACGATGCCGAACGGCACCCAATTCATTTGAGAACGTTCAAAAAGATGCTGATCGGACACGGACCCCTTAATTACCAGATCAGATATAGATGACAGTCGCCCATTTCGTAATACCGGACGTGTTCCCGCGCAGACGATTAGCTCAGGATCAGAGGCTGAGATTTCCATGCCTCCCACTATTCCTGCCTCACATTCAGAGCAACAATCGATTAAGGCGTCACAGCAACCTTGCACGAGTTGCATATCCGAATTTAGCAAGATAACATGAGTGTGGTTGCCAAGGGCTTTTAGGCCGATGCTCACGGCCCTAGTAAAACCAAGTTGTTCATCGCTACGAATAAACTCAATTAGTGGAAACTGGCCAGAAATTTTTTTCTTTAGGTCAGTAGCTGATCCATCGTCAACAACAACTGTGGTTATTGAAGCGGAGGATTCATGATTAATTATGCTTTTGAGACATCGCTCGAGTGCTTCCTCTTGTCCGTGGGCCGGCACAATGATTAATATCCGTGCGATCAAGTGATACCTACTAAAGTTTGAAAGATTTCATGCAACTGATTTGCGCAGCGACTCATTGAAAAAACATCAGGCAAGTATGTTTTTTTCAATTTCGACAGGGAGTCGTGACATTTTTGGACAGTCTCTACTGCTATCGAGGACGGATTCTCCCACTCATCATCACCTAAAAGATGAATGGGAAGGTGCTTGGCTAAGTCTAAATGTCCTCCTGTTTCCGAAGCGATCACTTGAGTTCCGCAGCTTGCGACTTCCAAAGCCATAAGGCCAAATGCCTCGTAGCGTGACGGTGCTAAAAATGCGTCCACGGCCGAATAGAGACTCGGCATCTCATTGTCGGCTAAGCGTCCGAGTGGCATAATTTTATGCGTAAAACCTGGAACACTTATCTCAGTGTCGTCAAGAGAGGTTGTAATAAGTCGAATCTTTATGCCGCGGGCACACAAGGCTGAAACGAATGCCAAAGCACGATCGACACCTTTAACTTTGTCTCCTATCCTTCCTCCGAATAGAAGGAGAATTGAATCTGGCTCGGCCAGTTTGCTTCGCCATGATAGGACTTCCACTTGAGCAATTTTGGGCATCTGAATAGCGTTCCAACATAAGGTAACTGATTCACTATTGATACCATATAACTTGGCGCAAGCTAGGCGTTCGAAGTTCGAAGTGGTAATTACAATCTTGCTGGCACCACATTGCATGCCTTGGAGCCTTGCAAATTGGGCAATATGGTGTTCTGAAACTCTTGTTTCATTGAGATATAGCGCCAAATTTATTAAAACGTGGGTGATAGAAGGTATGCCGTGAGTGCTAGCAAGCCTACAAAATGCATCAAAGTAGAGAAACCCCCCGCAGTCATAAAGAAGATCATATTTTTCCGTTTCTGCTAAGACTGTGGCTGCAGTCAATACCGCTTCGTTGAGCGTGTTCAGGCTATGAAGGTTCCACCCACCCAAATTGTGAGCCAGAGTGAACACCCTCGACTCGCCAATAATTTGGACCGATTGCCTGCTAGGTGCCGTTGTTATTAAGTCAACTTGAATTCCTAGCGAACTCAATTCACGAAAGATGTCCCATGCAAATTTTCCGGCGCCACCCGGATTGTTCGGTGGAATCGGCTCCGAAAGCATTAAAATCTTCACTATTTGACTCCAACCGACGAGCATCGGACCAAGTCATCATATGTTTCCAGGCTTCCTATATCGGTCCAGCTGCCCCCATACTTATACGGTAGGACCTTCAGCCCAAGTTGTATTGCCTGGCTGATCAGGTCGGGCATATCCATTCTGCTGTCACCTTGTGCCAATTTGCATACTTGGCTAGATAGAACGTAGATGCCCCCCGCGATGGTCCGGTCATAGCGAGGCTTTTCAATCCATGTGGACACCCGACCATTTGTAATTTCGATCGTGCCATATTGGGACTCTTCTGTTCGGTCTATGCAGAGTACAGTGGCATCGGCATCTTGAGCTCGGTGATAGTTCAGAATATCGCAAACATTGAGTTTAGCGAGCACATCACCGTTCCAGACAACACAAGGCGCCCCAGACTCCGGCAACAATCCAAGTGGTCCGGCTGTACCTAACGGTGTGGTTTCCTCCAGAAATTTACAATTTCGACCTATATGAGATTCGACAAAGCATCGGACGTATCGCCCCATATATCCCGTTGACACATAAATGTCGTCAATTTGCGGCAGGTCAAGCTGCTCTAGGATGTGCTCAATGACAGCATGACCATCGACCGGCAACAGTGGTTTTGGGAGTGAAATTGTTAATGGCCTAAGTCGAAGTCCAAAACCTCCAGCCAGAATTAGCGCCCTAGAGTTATACACAGCCCTTCTTCCAAAGCAACCAGTCTCTCATTTGAGCAAGACCAGACCCAAACCCTACTTTTGGTTCCCAAAAGAGGTCTCGCTTTGCGGCCGCAGAATCACCAATTAACGTCCAAACCTCATATTTTGACGTGCGAATACGATCCTGATTTACGAAGATTTCTAGTTTTCTCCCAAGCGTGAGACCAACCTGTTCGACAATTTGAGTAACGGACCAACCTATTCCTGTAGCTAAATTATATACCTTCCCAGCGGCTTCATCTGCTGTTGCCGCTGAATAGAGCCCCTGAACGGTATCTGAAACAAACACGAAATCGCGAATTGGTTTCGTATTTCCCAGCTCAATACTTTTTTCAAGCATGGCCTGATAGAAAATCCAAGGGATTAGAGCACGATCGGATTGTCGCGGACCAAAAGTATTGAAAGGGCGAACAACCACGGCAGGAGAAGATCGAGAGAAATAGAAGGCCTGAGCTAATTTTTCTGCAGCTATCTTGCTGGCACTATACGGAGACCGAGCGGTAAGCATTGAGCTTTCATTTAGGGAAAGATCGCTTCCTCCATAGACTTCGCTTGATGAAACTACGACAACTCGTTCTACGGCACTTTCTTCAGCAGCGCAAAGAGTATTAAATGTTCCCATTGTGTTCGTTAGCAAATGAAGTTCGGCAGCTGCTACTGAATCCGGGACGCTAATTTGAGCAGCAAGGTGAAAAACAGTATCGCATCCATGCAACGCATTAGAAAGGGAGGCTCTGTCCAGGATGTCAACCTGAAGTATCGAAAGACCTGGCCGAAGAGGCAACGGAATATTTGTAAGGCATCCATCTACGCCGCTAGATTTTGGTCGTACAATAGCTACTACTTCGACATCTTGTCGAAGCAGAAACTCAACTAAATGGGAACCGATGAAGCCTCCCGCTCCAGTTACTGCAGCACGTTGGATTGTTCGCGACAAAATTTAAATCCTAAGTCAGAGCTAACTTCGCTTGGGATTCTTCAACTCGCCTCGAATCTCGTCGATGATTTCCTTCTTCATGCGATCGAGCGACGGTCTAGAGATTTGGTCTTCTGCTACTAGATCTCGACCATAAAAGCCACCCAGCGATCCGATAGATCCAAATGGATTTCGAGAAGTATGCAATTCTTCCAGTGCTCTGCCAATTCCCGTTCTTAGGGAATACATTTTGATCGCAAGTGCTTGATATTCTTCAGTGTTTGGATCCACAGCAAGATTATTTTGCCGGATTACACCCTCTAAATCTGCAACCATTGCGGCAGCCAGCTTCGAATCACTTCGAGCTTTATCTACAAGATATGATAGATCATCTTTTTGTTCAGACATAATTACCTCTACAAACCAATGATATTATGACGATACCGATTCTGTCAAGAGCACTTTTAGACTTTGTTCAGTCAAGTGCGGTATATTGACGAAAATGCTGACCATGAACTTCTTCGATGACGGCGAGCCACTGCAAGTGTTGGTTTATTAACCTCTGCCACGGGTGGTCTGCATAGTCAATATTCTACGTAGCTTCGAGGCAGTGCAGAATTTTTAGTGGAGTTCGGTACTTGAAGCGATAACCTTCGCGCAGTTTTTTGCTGGTACTCCGAGGTCTAAAGTTAGCCTACCGGCCCAGAGTAGTCTCTCAAATGTCTCTCAATTGGAGGAGATATTGAGAGACTTCCAGACACGTCTGTAGATTCAAAACCGCCCCTTTGAACCTAGAAAAACTCCCTTGAGGTGGTAGTGCTCACAAGGCATGAAGGTTCGAGTCCTTTCCCGCGCACCAGCTTTCAAATTTTAGTCCCCTTCCCCAAATCTTTCTGCTGACTGCAAACTGCAAACTGCTAACTAACAAACTGCTAACTAACACCGTCCTTTCCCGCGCACCAGAACTCTCTTTTCCTATGTGGAGTGGAGGACCGAAGTTCTCAGGGACCGGTCTCGCAGTAAATGAAAAAGCCGCTCACGGAGCAAAAATGCCAAATCCGCGATTCATACGGGGTACCCCATACCGTGGCGCATCATCACGACGGATTTGAGATACGATCGAGCCAAGAAACAAGCCGGCGGCGTGGAAACCTGGTGAAACCGGACATCTAAGTATTCAGATCATCGGTTGGTTCGGTTCGGATAACTCCGTTACGCTTATGTCGGAAGTCGGAAATGGCTCGATAGACCGCAAGGCGAGCTTGGTTGATGCCACCGAGAGGTTTGTGCTCGACAAGGCTATGCCAGGGAGTAAAGGATAGATTTTCCGCAAACTCATGCCTCTCCGGAGTCGAAAAGTCTTGGCTTGCAATTCGAATCAACGCAACCTTTTGGAAAGGCGAATCGACCTCATTCCAGCGTTTCGTCGAATCCTCGATTGGCATCGCTTTCGGACTTCTTTGCACCTGAATGGCAAAGTCAAAGCAGATTTCTGATGTTTGGAGAGACTTAGCCATTGCATCGGATAACGCGTCCTTGCCTGACAAATCGGCCGACGGTTCTTCGGTCCGCATCGAAGGGATAGCCGAGTATTTGACCGCAACCGTTCCCAAACTGTACGGCGTTTGACTCCAATATCGGATGCTTAACGGGTTCGTAACGTGATGTCGGCCAGAACTAAAGACCAGCCAAAGTTCTCTCAGCTTCCATCTGAAGGGGTTCCAACCGAAAAAGTACCCAAGTAGTTTTCCTTTCTGCATTGCCTCGGCGAACTTGGAATAGTTCTCGAGCGACGCAATAAAGTACGTAGGTGAGTTGGCAAGGAGAAAATCCTGCGTGGTCGCGTTTGCTTCATCCTCAAGAACTTTTGCGCCATCGACTCCCAGAAGCTTAATTCCCATCCCGTGCACGTCAGACTTTTTGTCACTGTTGATTCCCTGCGATCCAGCCGAAAACCTGATCCAGCAGTTGATTAGCCTTGGCCGAGCAAAGACTCCAATTTGAAGTTCGGATGGTAAGCCCTCCAGCACCTCAAATGTGGCCCGCACACAACCATGTGCTTTGGTATGAACGTCCCGCCTGACCAGCGAAGTCTCACCTTCTGGGTACTGTTGCTGCATCTTCAGAAAGACGGCATCTTTGATGTTCTGGCAAAGGTCTGCTTCCCTATTTTTGTCCATCTAAACTGGATTCCTCGGGTGAAATGCCCGAATCTTGTGACTGAAGAGCCGCCAAACTTTTGAGCGCGGAAATACTGGGCAAGAAAAGATAGGCCCCTCCTTTCGTCGTCACGAATCGGGGCAGATTCTTAAGTCTCTTCCGAACTGGCCGACGCTGAATTGTTAGGTTAGCCTCATCGCCATCCTTAGGATTTCCCAAAATTGGATCTGGATCGTTAAACAGGCCTCCAAACTTTGGATTATTTATCCAGCTCTGCTGGACAAATTCAAACTGTCGCCGAATGTCCGCAACAATACATATGAACAATATTCCTCGATCTTCACCATCATTCGCCGATGCCTCCTCCGCCAATCGTGGGCCGTACAAAGCGCCCCTTCGCAGAAGGCGATGCCGACTGACAACTGCAAGTGAGTCCTCGGGCGAGTTATTCAGGGCGTCCCTTGGGTTGGCACGCCGTATATGGGCCCCAATGGGACATCTTAGTCCGTGGGCGTCGGTACTTGCGTAGCCAAAATCATTGCTCGCCGGAGAATTTGAAGAAACTGGAGAAAGCACGAGTGGCGCACCGGATTTCCACCGTCCGACCGCTTTGGCGATGAAGAATTCTTCCTCTTCAGGATTTTCTGAGGCCAGCCGGAAATATTCGCGAAATGCGAAAACGTCTTGCTTTAATTTTCTGAAGACCATAAAGCTTCCGTTCTTACCAATATCGTCAATTTTCGCGCCAGAGTTTAGTGCTGGCGATGGTGGCAAAATTCCATATTCATTTGTATACCCTAGGATAAATTCGCCTGCCTTGACCGATTCCTTCGGAACGGTCCTTCCTGTCGGAGCGCCTTCAATGTGAGGGTCCGAAATGCCATCCAAAAATCCAAAGTGTTCCTTTTGATTTGGCAACCTAACCCCTTCTTCTGCCCTTGCGATGCAAATGTCGAACTCGCCCATTCGAGAACGATATTCACTGGTCAATGCCAACAGTGCCTCTGGGGATGAAGCCTGAACGATGACAAGTAGATCAATTTTTAGCTCCCCACCAAAATCCCAGTGTTCGGGGCCGCTCGCGCCAGTATCACCCATCTTTCGACTCCGAACGGGATCGGACATACCATCCACCAGTTCCTGAGGGAACGTCTTTAATTCAGTCGAGGTCAAGCCTAAAGCGGATAGCCCCGAACTCGTCAGCCCAATATTTATGCCTTGGGGCGGCTTAATGGCATTTCCTTGCGGATCCTGTTTCCACAGGGCCGTTGTAATCTGCGGCGTAATTTGAGTAAGCCATTCCTTTGCCCTGCTCTGGTCCCCGAAGACCCCGAACAGGTAGGCGGAATACGGCAAGTGGCTATAGCCACTGATTATTATTCCCTGGATTTCATCGAGATCTGGATTACTGATCAATTCTGCATCCTCCTTTCAAGTTGGGAAACTTATAAAAATTGAGGTTAAACATACACGCCCGCAATTTGAGAACTTGGACCCGTAGGCTCTTGCTCGAGAGCCATATTGGCTCTAATATTGTCTGTCGTAGCATCAGGATACGCGCTGTAAAAGTACTGAGCGTGGACTTGCTGAGTACGAATAATCTGTTTAAACGCCTCAATATCGCGGCAGCCTCCTTTCGGAAATCCGACGCACCCACCCCAAATGGTGTTCAACCCGTGTACCGCATTGTCTCTAAAGTCGTCAATGTATCGCTCCCAACTCCCGTCAAAGTTACTCTCAAACAATAAATTATCTCCTCCGTCGATGACTATCCAGCGCGCAAAATGGATTGTGGTAAGACCCGATAGGCTCCGGGAATTTCCAGATCTTGACTTCCTGATAACCCCAAGAACAATTCTCATTATCCATCTCGGGAAGAATCCCTTTTTTACTTCGGAAACAATGGTCATTTGATTTTGAACGACCCGGTCTTCCATATCCAGGAGGGCACTGTCCGTTGAAAGGATAGTATTCTCGGGCTTCGCTCCGTTTCGAATACCCACGATGTATTCGACAATATTCACTAAGAACTCTATGAACTTAGAATTTGACGAGGGGATTTTCGCCACAGCGGACTCATCGGGAACTGATGTAGAGGATGCATCGGTTGGCCTTGAATCCAATTCATCTTCAAATTTTCTTCGAAGAGCGATATTTGAGCGAATATTCTCTGCGCTTTGCCCAGGAAACGCCACGACGAATACATCGGAATCATGAGAGAAAGGATTAATGAACTCTTCGAAGAGAGGGGCCTGCTTTTCTGAATTCGCTGGGTAACCCTCGCAACAGCTCCAAATTTTTTCCATTCCATTTCCCAAGTTCCCACATATCTCGGTCAAATAGTTGCCCAGCTCGCCATCAAAGCATGTACTGAAATAAAGCCTTGCGATGACACCTTTTGGTTTATCGAGGATGACAAATCTTGCAAAGTGAGTACTTGGGCTCCTGCCGAATTGAAGTTCTTGATTTCCAACTACATCTTGACCATAGCCTTCCAATAACGGTCGTAGTTCGTCAAGTTTGTTAGGAATTATTGGAATGATTACGCTGAGGGCGTTTTGTTTCATTTACGGTCGTCCAGATGGAATATATACCCGAATAGCACGGTGGTTTACTCGTCAAACCGACGATGCCGCCCGGATGTTCTTACGAATCAAATTTGCCTTCATTTTTGGCGCTTAACATTTCGGCCACCAACTCTAGAAGTTCTACATGTCTCATCAGTTCTGTGTCTAATACTCACTCTCTTTGGATAGTGCTCACAAGGCATGAAGGTTCGAGTCCTTTCCCACGCACCAGATTCAAAACTGAGTCAAACAATCTCAATAAACGAGAAAAGCACCAAAATCTACCGACTCATGTTCTTCTTTGGGTCAAAAGTAATGCCATCCTCGGACTTCAAGAACTGAGCGTGAGTATCCACAAACCCATAGCACTTACCCTCTTGCGGCCATTCCTTGGCTTCAAACAAGGTGACGGTATCTCTCGTGTCCATAACTGCAGATGCAGAGAACTTTTGAAGCTGACTGTTCGGAAGAATTTCACCTCCATTTGGATTAAACGAAGTAAACCTTTCTTCACTCTTTATGTACGGCATTAGGAATTCTTTGAGATCATTGTTTGAGCCAAATCGAAATGGATATACATCGTCAAAGTCCGACATATAGATCGCCAATCCCGTTCCTAGTTGCTTCACGTTTGATAACGTCGCCGTCTTCTTCGCCGCCATCTTTGCCTGAGAAAACACAGGAAAGAGTATCGCCGCAAGCACAATAACCCCAAACCCCATGATTCCGAAGATGATAAGAATGATGGTCAACGCACTCATCGATTTACGTGGCGGATCAACCGTCCCATAGGGCTGAGCGTACGGAGAGTTTGGTGGAGGCACAAAATGTTGAGTTGGTGGACCAAAGGGCATGCCACACGACGGACAAGAAACCGCCTTGTCGGAAACATCGTGACCGCATTCCGAACATTTTGTCATTGCCATTTTCGGGTTTTACCTGAACATTCACACTCACTA
>JAYVHY010000041.1:0-12515 GCA_043770615.1 Armatimonadota bacterium
GCAACACCCTGTTTCTAATCTGAAACGCCTCCTACGGGGCTGAACATGTGCGATCTTCGTTCACTAGAGCGCGGAGATTGCGTTAGGTGACACACCAAATACTCCTATGATGCCCACCTTGTTTTGAGGCACGATGCTTGAACGGTGGAACCAAGCCCACACTAAAGAGCAAGGAGCAATTTTGTTCAATTGTCCGAAGGATCAACGTGAATCGTACAAACGGCAGGATGCAACTCCCGTTCGATTCCCTTTTCAATTCTATCGGCAAGTTCATGCCCCTGAACGACTGTCCAGTCGCGAGGAACTACGATATGCACATCGATATAATGCCAATTGCCAGAGTGACGAGTTCGAAGCTTGTGATAACTAACCAGCTCGGGCTCGCTTGCTAAAATTTCTTTAATTTTTGCGAGTTCCTCTGGCGCAATGTGGCGATCAATGACTTCGTCAAATGCTCGATGAATCATTTTTACTGAAGAAAACCCGAGCCACAAAGAGAGTAACAGACCGAAGAGGGGATCGGCATAGTGCCAGTTTGAGAACTTCGTCACAAGCAGTGCGACAATTACACCAACTGATGTCAGCATATCCACCGTTAGGTGCTGGACATTGGACTGCAAAGCGAAGGAGCCAGTCTCTTTGGCTGCCCGCTTAATGTACGACATGATGAGCCCGCCAAGAACCGTACACACCAAGACAATATAGATGCCAACATCAACCTTAACTACCTCGGGACTCTTGAAAAACTTCTGGGTGGATATTACGGCAGTGTAGATTGCAAAGAGAAACAAAACGATCGCTTCGCTAAGACCGGCTAGGGTGTCGATCTTGCCGTGACCATAAGGGTGATCGTCGTCCGGTGGTGCCGACGACGCTCTCACGCTGACAAAGCTTACAAAAGAGGACAACACGTCGCTAAGGCTATGGAGTCCTTCGGATAGAAGACTCACCGAACCAGTCATAAACGCCCCAACCAACTTGAGCGCGGTTTGAACGACATTGTAAAGCAAAGAGAGCCGAGCCGCTGATTGAGCTTGCTGTTCTCTTGCTTCCATCCCATAAGTATGACGAAAACAACGGAAACGAATTCCTTATAACGATTGCGAGGGTTTTCTTTCGGAATGGAGTAAGGAACATTAACGGGATAAACCGATCATTAGAAGTGTCTTATGGAAGAAGTACAGCAGTTTAGACAAAACCGAAATGAAGGTCAAATGCAATCACTTGTTTTGGCTTTGAAGGTATGTCCGGTTTGCGACAGCCTGACAAGGGTCGAAGCCGAAACCTGCGGAATGTGCAACTGGAAGGGTCAATTTAACATGGATGTGAACTTGGTTTCAGAGTCTCTGGCGACTTTGCTTGAGAAATGCCCTCAGTTGTTACAGACCCTAACTCCAACTTCAACTCCCTCCTTCTTGACTCGATTACGAGAAATGATCAGTCGAGAAATTCGGCATCGAAAACGCCTTGACCTCAGTGCATAGGTTCCTTACTTCCGGTTAGAATGAGGCGTGAGCCAAAATTATGAGGTCAACGAGGACATTCGGCGAGCCTCGACTTTGCCTTCGGCATACTATCAAGATCGAGAAGCATTCGAGCTTTCCAAGGATCAATACTTCGCCAAGAGTTGGCAGTTTGTTGGCGATCTTGACCTCGTAAAAGTACCGGGGCAGGTTCACCCCTTTGAGTTCATGCCCGGACTTTTGAACGAACCCCTGTTGCTCACCAGAGATACCGAAGATAAGCTTCATTGCATTAGCAACGTGTGTACCCACCGAGGAATGACGGTGTGTGAAGGCTCGGGAAATGAGCGCTTCTTGCGATGCCGCTATCACGGACGTCGTTTTGGGTTAGACGGCAGCTTCAAATCCATGCCCGAGTTCGAGGACGTGTGTGACTTCCCTTCTCAAGCTGACAATCTTCGATCGGTTCCTTTTCATCAGTGGGGCAATCTCCTCTTTGCATCACTAGACCCAACAGCCTCATTTGAAACGGTCTTTGCCCCGATTTTGGCACGCCTCAGTTGGCTACCTTTGCATGAGTTTCAACTCGACAAGTCGAACTCGCGGGACTATTTGGTGAAGGCACATTGGGGATTGTATGTCGACAACTACCTCGAAGGGTTCCATATCCCATTTGTCCATACTGCCCTCAACGACCTCCTTGAATACGACAATTACAACACTTACACTTATGACTGGTGTAGCTTACAAGTGGCGGAGGCAAAGTCAGATGAAGGCATCTTTGACCTACCGGCGAGTTCGCCAGACTTTGGAAAGCGGATTGCGGCTTACTACTACTGGGTCTTTCCGAACTTAATGCTCAACTTTTACCCCTGGGGGCTGAGCATCAACGTAATACGCCCCTTAGGCATCGACACAACCAAGGTTTCCTTTATTCGATACGTTTGGGATGAATCAAAACTTGGAGTCGGAGCGGGCGCGGATATTGACCGTGTTGAGCGGGAAGACGAGCAAGTCGTGGAATTAGTCCAGAAAGGACTAAGGTCACGGCTGTATACCAGTGGAAGATTCTCGCCAAAGCGAGAAATTGGCACTCACCATTTCCACCGAATGTTGGCAGAAAGGCTGCGGAAATGAGGACTTACCGCAGCCAATCCCGGTTTGATTTATCTTCCGATTCGAACCTCGTTTCCAATTGAAAGAGGGCTATTGGCTTTGATGTAGTCAACAAATGCGTCAATGTCATTGAGTCCGGTATCGAGCTTTTTGACCCCTTTAAGCGTCGACATATTGTCGCCCCCACCGGCCATAAAGTTGTTGACGACCACCTTGTATGCTTTTGTTTCGATGAGCGGTTCACCGGCAATAACCACGTCACGAACTCCACCACCAGCAACTTTGTAACGCGAGTCTTTCGATGGAATGAGACTTCCCTTACTATCGTTCAACATCTGAATGATCTCTGCGCCGGTCATTTCGGCTATGACCAATGTGTTTCTGAACGGGCAAACCGAATTCGCCATGCTAAACGTAATTTTTCCAGCCTCTATGTTCGACCGAACTCCACCCGAGTTGACAAACCCAACGGTTACTCCAACATTTTTTGTCGCTTGAACATAGGAGTCAGCGACAAAATAGCCAACGAGTGTTCGGTTGGTATACGCCTCACTAGACGACCCTAGGACCGTGCTTCCCATTGCGTCAACCGGCTTCTTGAAGGCCTCAACAATACTTGCGATCTCAGGATCTTCCGGAATAGATTCATCCACGACAATTGGTTTTGCGGTGAGAATTTTTGTGAGCTTCCCTTTGGCATCGAATTGAATCTTCAGTTCGCCGAAGACTTTGCCCCACTCCCAAACCTGAAGGATTGGAACGTCAACTCCATCCGCATCTTTGACCATTGTCGGGTATGGACCGCCCGAAGCTCGCCAGCCATCAAGTGCCGGAGTGCCTAGAGGAGTGTGGCTGTGACCGCCGACCACCAAGTCAGCGTTACGCAGCCCTTTAACCAAGTCCTGATCTTCTTGGTAGCCGATGTGGCTTACAACAATGATCTTGTTGACCCCCAACTTGGTCAATTCATCAACTGCTTTTTGGGCTGGAGCGAGATGCTTTTGGAAACCTAGTGACTGGGTTGCCATCGTGATGTTGCCCGTGTCTTCGGTGATCAGACCAACAATTCCGACCTTTTGTTTGTCGACGGTTAGGATCGTGTACGGCTTCACAAACTTAGCTAGTTCAGGCTCCTTATCCATGTCAATGTTGCATGCCAACATCGGGAAATTGATGCGCTTGCAGAATTCGACTAGGCTGGGGATCCCTTTGTCGAATTCGTGATTACCGACGCAAGACGCATCGAATCCCATTCGGCTAAAGAGCACGGCCTCGGCAAGGCCCTCATAAATGTTGTAGTAGAGCGTGCCTTGGAAGCAGTCACCGGCATTCAGCAAAATCACATTCTTTTCGCGCTTCCTCGTTTGCTTAATAATCGTGGCCAAGCGTGCGACACCGCCGTAGGTTTTGCCTCGGATGGCGGTTGGCTCCAAATGAGAGTGGATGTCGTTAGTGTGCAGAACCGTCATCGTGAGAGGCTTCTGGGCGACACCAACGCTTACCAGTAAGAGGGCAGGAATTATGGCAAGGAAACGCATAGAGCTAGTTTATCTCCCCGCAAGATTGCTAGCGGTATTATTTGAATGTGAACGTTCGTTACTTTGTTGCTGATGTCGAGAAATCAATCGCTTTCTACCGAGATATTCTCGGCTTTGATTTGATCGAGCAATGGGGTCCCGCGTTTGCGATCGTGGCTCTTGATGATTCTTGTCAACTCTGGCTAAGTGGTCCGGGAACCTCAGCTGCCACGGCGGTAGCCAAAGATGGAAGCATACCTAGCCCGGGAGGATGGAACCGGATTGTAGTGCCACTACCTGACCTAGAAGAGAGCCTGCCAAGGTTGATCGAACACGGGGTAACAGTTCGGGTTGAATTGGTAAAGGGTCCGGGCGGAAAGCAAGTCCTGATCGAAGATCCCGACGGAAACCCGATTGAGCTGTTTGATCCTAACTAGAAGATCTAGATTCAACCTAATTTATTGAGGCGATTCAATATCTCGTTGGTCATCTTTTTTTGCTGATCGTCCGTGAGCCCAATCTTACTAAAGTCACTTTGATTTTTATATACAACAGTGGCCAAGAATTCAATTTCCCGTTTCGCCCTTGCTTCGGGCAAGCCCTGTCGCCTTGCATAGTCTAGGAAACCCTTCATGCTAAAGGCTCGATCTTTTCCAAAGTACGGCAATGCCATATTTTGGTTGAGGTCATAGGGAAGCGTCGAGAGCATATCATAGACTGGCGAGACACTCGTCAACCCAGTAGCGGCGTTCTCTAAGATGCTCACGTTCTTTGCGTGGAGGTCCCCGTTGCCAATAAAGTATGCGAACACATACGTCTTGAGCAGTTCCATCTTGGCAACATGCGGACTCGAACAGTAATTCGACATTTCGTGGGCTAATTGATGATATTGGATGCTATATTTTTGGCTTGGAAATGATCCACAGACTTGGCAGCCATCTTCTTGATGCAACATTTTCCATGGTTTGGATTTGGGAGTTCGAACTCGATCAAACCTCATAATATAGAGGGCTTCTTCGCCGGTCGCGTCTTGGACAATTCTTACCGCGGGAACTCGAAATTTAGCCTTGCGAGCGAGTTCCATGAAAAAATATTCGTTTTGAACCAGGTTTGGAAACTGAGCATCTCCAAATTTTAAGATTCCAAAGTCCTTGGCAGTTCGAGCGAGCCGATATTCTTTGTGCATCGAAAGCTTGTCTTGGATTCCGGCAAAATCCTGCACCTTATTACGTATGTCGGCGAAGATCATGCCTTTGTCGTCGATATCCGGATGCCGATCCGTCCCAATAGTTGGTTCGACGTGAACATCTCCGACGAACTCCTTTCCTTGGATGAGAAGCAGGGAAAACATATCGTCCGTACTTACCTTTTCCCTTTTTGCAACCAGATTGAGCCGCCGCCCCTCTGGCAATAGGTTCGCAAAATATGGAAAGAGATTGTCGCCGACGCATCGCCATGGCTCACCAACATTTGGCATGGAAAAGCAAAGTTGTCGGGTTGCATCTTCATCGTAGATGAACTCGCAGCCTTGGGTCGTGCGGCGCAATACGCCAATCAGTTCCCCTTTTCGAAAGACTTCAACAGCCTTGATTTCCTTAGCTTTCATCTTCCTCCTTTGGAACAATCTTGAAGTTAAGTCCAAGCACCGCCAATACCGACAAAAATTTGTCAAAGTGAAAAGTCAGTTTCCCCCTCTCAAGTTCTGAAACGAAGAGTCGTGAGCAACCCGCATATTCTGCGAGTTCGCTTTGTGACAGACCAATTGCTTTTCGCCTTGCCCGAATAAGCTCGTATATTCCTACAATTTCCCATTTCTGCATACCCACGCATTCATTATGGGACGAAAATCGAAAAATGTTAAGTTTCTGCATGTATAAACATGCAGAACATTTATTCTTGGCATTTTAAGCTAACTTTGAAAGCATATGCTTTCAAAGTTAGACTCTCACAACATCGTCTTGAGATTCGAACGTGCCGTAATAGTACGGGGTTCGAGATTCAAATTCACCTGCACAGGTATCGACCATCTTGAAGACTGGCTTCACTTTGAGACCATCGATGACTTCTTGCAACTTTGCGTTGAAGGCTGCATCTTCAGTTTTGGCAATATCAAGAATTGATGGACTTGGGAAGCCAATCATAAATGCCCGATAGATCAGATCTTCAAGATCGGCATTCGATGCTTGAGCATTCGCTAATTCCTTTTCAATTACGATGAGCTTAACCATCTTTCGAAGGAACCATTTATCCACTTTACAAAGCTTATAGACTCGATCAACCGTCCAATCTCGGCGAAGGGCTTCGGCTATCGCCCAGAGCCTTTCGTCGGTTGGCTGCTTGACCGAATACTCCAAGTCTTCGTCAAATTGCGCTTGAAATTTGGGATGTCGAAGATCTTTTTGTTTGACTTCGAGTCCGCGAATCGCCTTCATAAAGGCGGCTTCGAATGATCGATCGATCGCCATGACTTCGCCAGTGGCTTTCATTTGGGTGAACAGAGTTCGGTCACCTTGGGCAAATTTATCGAACGGCCAACGAGGAATTTTGACGACGACATAATCGAGCGCTGGTTCAAAGGCCGCCTTTGTCGTTCCCGTAACTTGGTTTTGGATTTGGTCGAGCGTCATTCCAATCGCAATTTTTGCCGCTACTCGCGCAATCGGATAGCCCGTTGCCTTTGATGCCAAAGCAGAAGACCGAGAGACCCGAGGATTGACTTCGATGATGTAGTAGTCAAAGCTATCGGGATTGACCGTCATCTGGACATTGCATCCGCCTTCAATTCCAAGGGCAGTAATGATCTTGAGCGATGCCGTACGGAGCATGTGATACTCAATATCACTGAGGGTTTGCGAAGGGGCAATAACGATGGAATCTCCGGTATGGACTCCCATCGGATCGAAGTTCTCCATGTTGCAAACGGTGATGACCGTTCCAATTGAGTCTCGCATGACTTCATACTCAACTTCCTTCCAGCCAAGCAGACTTCGCTCGACCATGATTTGGCTTCGCATCGAGAGTTTCAACCCTTTGCTGCCGGTTTCCATCAGCTCTTCGCGCGTATGGGCAATACCGCCTCCAGTGCCACCAAGAGTGTAGGCCGGACGAACGATGCAAGGATAAGGAACTAAGTCAAGGATGCCCTCCAGCTCTTCTGGGGTTGAAACAATCCAACTCTCGGGAACCGGTTCCTTTATCTCTCTCATCAGAGCCCGGAAGCTTTCCCGGTCTTCGGCTTGTTTGATTGCGCTTAGCGGCGTCCCGAGAACCTTAATGTTGTACTTCTCAAGAATTCCTGAGTCTTCAAGTTGGGTTGCTAAGTTGAGGCCGGTTTGACCGCCAAGCGTAGGCAGGAGCGCATCCGGTCGTTCTCGTTCGATAACCCGAGTACAAAACTCGACCGTCATTGGCTCAATGTAAAGAGCATCGGCAACGCCCGGATCGGTCATGATCGTGGCGGGATTGCTGTTAATGAGGACAACTTCGTGCCCTTCTTCTTTCAGGCTCTTGCAGGCTTGCGTGCCGGCATAATCGAACTCCGCAGCTTGACCAATGACGATTGGCCCAGAGCCGATTACAAGGACTTTCATTAAAAGAATAGTTTACCTGAGCAACAGCAACCAACCAACTCAAGTGGTATTGAGCACACCCACCATTTACGCAGGAAGAGCCGCCCTGACAAACGTCAAAAATTGACTAAGCCTGCGGCAATATCTTCGCACAGAATAGATGTTCCCTCTGATCTGCGTCCAAATTTACTTACGGAGCCTTCCGTTACTGACTTTGCCATCTTGCTCACCAACATATTGGCCCGAGTCGGCCCTAAAGAACATTTGACGATCACCAACAAAGACTCGGTACATTTTGATCACGATCGAAGCTGAATTACCAGTTGGAATTAGAGGACGGGTTGATGGAAACTGAAGAGCATTGCAAAAAAGAAAATCGGGAGTCTTCACCTTTAGGTCCCTGACAGTGCATTTTTTCGATTTGATCGCTATGTCAGCTAGATCTCTCCTCGACAAACTTTTCCTGCCTACATAAGTAGCATCACTTTGCCACAGAATCGATATAAGTTCACCAGTGAATGCGTTGATTTGAACCTCGCAGAACCTACCTTGAGTATTGCAGTCAATTCCATCAACCACGTCATTGCTGCGTACGAATATTGAGTTCCTGACCGAGGATGGCCCTCCTAAATTTGGGTAGTGACTAACTCGAGGTGAGGCGTAATCAACGCTGGCCCCTACTTTTTGTGCATAAATCCTGGCCCAATTTACTGCCGATGAATCTGTCAATGATTGCTGAAATTTGGTAGGGCGAAAATTTGCAGTCTTCCTTGCATTCTCATCGACGGATATTATAAACATCTTGCAGTCTTCATGAAAAACAAATTGGAACAAACCGTTAGAAACATAAATTGATTTTCCGCTGCGCTCGACGTTTGAAATTGGCAGAGTTGTCAGTCCAAACAATACTTGGGAGGCGACCTTCGCTTTGTTGACTACGATTTCCCTTTGTGCCGCCGTTATTGGAATCCTCGTTTGGGCTGAAGCGATACCAACTGACGATAAAACCAGAATCAAAGTAACCGTCTTATTCACTTTTTCGTACCTCTAGCACTGCTCGGGACAAAAATCAAAAGCCTATCTCGCCCTTCTACCTCTCGAATGGTGGATAACCCTCCCCCGGCTCCTCCACCAGTTGATCCAGTCATACCACCCCCGCCAGTCGTACCACCCCCGCCAGTTGTACCACCCCCGCCGGACCCACCTAAATCACCCGCAAACCAGTCACTCGCCAACGCATTTGTACCAGTATACAGTCCCTTGATTCTCGCATATTGATCACCGTAGATTGGCATGTCGCTCATTCTCAAGTTTCTTCGTACAACCGGGTTCACATCACTCACAAATTGAGGAATATCGCCATTAATACAGTCAGCGATGAGGGCGATTCGGGTTACGGCCACAGTTTTTTGCTCGTATATTAAATGCTCCAATGCTTTATCTGTTACCAAAGTAGAATCGTCTACCGTCACAAAACTCGTGAAGCTAGTGAATGCCTGGTCCTCACAATAAGTTCCAGAATAATCGTTATAATATGGAAAGAGAATTCGCAGAAAGTCCGATTGCGAACCTGTGTGGCATGAATATAACCATAAAAGGTTCATCGGAGGCCTTTCCGTCGAATTATATGGAGGCCAACCTGCACCCATTTGAGCTTGACGCTCCTCGTCATAACCAGCAATCCAGTTTCCACCTACGAAATATCCCCATGGCCTGATGAATTCGTTCGTGCCGCTTTCATGCGAAGAAATATTTCCGTGCGTGGCGCAAAATACAGTGTCTACGCCATCCATTTGGTCGAAGTAATTCCTTGCATTCCAACTGAGATCAAGACTAGACACATGATACTGGGCTCCGATCATCTTGGCAGTCACTGTTGGGTTAAAACTTGCGGGAAACGGAATGTCAATTGGTGTAACTCCTGCATATCTCGCAGTCAGCGCTTTATTCTTCACAGGAATTTCTTTTGTATCAACAATTACATGCCCAAGGTTGTCAATGGCCTCTAGGGTTACGGTGACCATGCTACCATTCGCAAAATGAGTACTATCGAACATTGCAATCGGCGCATCTGTGTCCGGTTCCGGAGCGTACTGAAGGTCATATCGCGCATAAACTGTCGTCCCATTTATTTTTAGCTTTACTGACGCAAAATATTGAAATCCGCTTGGCCATGGGGACAGCATAGTATTCCCCCAAACTCGGCAATTGGTCCCGCTAAAGTACTTTGGAACATGATAGCTCCCGTGGTACCCAAAGCAATTGACGTATGAAGTAGCAGAAGCAATTGTGGTAAGAGCAAGGAGTGCTGTTACGAAAAGCGGACGTTTCATAGTTACATCGTATTACAATGCACGGCATGTTGTCAAGCATAATTTTTTTGAATTCTGTAAATTCTTTTGATATCAAATTTCTAACTGTTTCTTAACCGTTTTTACCTGCCTGACGACTTGGATTTCGATGATCTGGACTTCCTGGAACAAGTAAACAGGCTCGTCCCTGCCTTGTGTGGCTCTGGTTTAGGATGCTTGGATGCACCCGTATGAATTGGTAGACCTTGACCATGGTTTGACTTCACTTTGGAAGTTTGATAGCTTAGAGCTTATTGAGGGTGATTTCGTAACGGATTGAAACTGATAATACGTTGTCGTAGCAATCGGCGAGGCGTGACTTGAAGGTAGTCAGAAAAAAAGACCAAGCGGTTTAAGCTTGGTCTCTTTCTCTTATTTTCTAATATCCGCTAGCCGCGAGAATCGGAATCGGTTTTTGCGCCGGTGTCAGCTGGAGACGGTCGAGTATCACCAGGAACAGAAGTTCCAGCTGGCATATCTTTAATGTCAACCTTCCCTTCTACTTTTGGCTGGTCGTTCGTCGCCGAGTCTCCGCTGCATCCGATCAGCGCAAGTCCACTAACCAATATAGAGAGAACTACAAAAGTTCTCATACAGGGTCCGCACCAAGATCCACATAGGTTGCAGGCTCTGCAGTTTGGAAATCATAGTCTGGTCTGAACATGTATGGGTGACAGAAGAATTGATCCCAATATCGTCCTCGAGGGGACCAGTCAGCACTGTATCGGGCAAACGGATCGACCCGTGGATCAGTTCTTTGCGTTGTCGGCCCCGGTCCAGCTAGCTTTCTAACTTTTGCATGAGTGTCGGCAAAGGTAATTATCATTCCACCCGTGTAAATGTTCATACCTTGCTTGTTGCCAGTTCCTGCACCAGTTCGAGTTGTGTAACCGCCGGTCGCACCATTACTTCCGGTTCCAGTTGTCGTGCAACCGGCCTTCGGCGGCTGGTAAACACATGGCTCGGTATCAAGATTACAGTTCAACCAGGGACTTGCATAGCCCAATCCATAAAGGGATCTTTTGCCATGACCGTGCCAGAAGACACTGAGATTTGCAACATCATTGATACCCGTACCATTAAAACCGTTCAATAGGCCGTTATAGGTGTATGTGACGTCCGTATAGGTACTGTATAGATAACCAGTTGGCGCATACGTGGCTGTCGTGTTCAGCTTTGTTCCAACCGGATCAGATAGCATCTGGGTGTTCTTCATGTATGGTTGCATCGTGTTGAACACAAAGCAAGAGATACCATTTGCCTTCCATGCTGGAGTGCCAGCCGGAATTTGGTAGGATGAGTTTGGTACGGGAACAAAATAATTCCAGTTATATCCAACGCCACCAGCTTGGTTTGGCGTAAACGCTAATGGGTAGACGTCGTCAACGTCGGCCATGTATATCTGGGTAGCCGTACCCATTTGCTTAAGCTGACTAAGGGATTGAGTCTTTTTCGCAGCAAGCTTGGCTTGAGCGAATACAGGGAAGAGGATTGCCGCGAGAATGGCAATAATTGCGATGACAACAAGCAGCTCGATCAGAGTGAACGCTCGTCTTTGAGTGGTTTTCATTATTGTGAACTCCAAAATTGAAGTGAAGAATTAATATGAAGGAGCCTGGAATGAACCAAGACAATTCCATTCTATCAAATTTCTTGAATACCCGTACGCGTTTTTTGAAGAATTTGTTATCGCACGAAGTGAATCTCAATGATCTGAACACCTTGGAACAGGAATAAACAGTCTAAAACTGGCTTATTTTTTGCAATCTCTCGAGCATCATTGAATGAACTCCGTTTGATTTCTCCAGCAAGGTGGGATTCTGCTCCCATGTAGGTCGTTGCGTCATCGGCGGACAAAAAGCAGGCCAACCCATTAACCGTCATGCCATCCGGGGTAGTGGCGTTGTTGCAGGCATACTTATCTTCACCCATTGCGATCAGATAGATTTCGTCGGGAAATGACCCGAACGAGCCCATCATGTCTTCTTCTAGAGAAGTGATCAGTGGATTGTTGAGAACCTCAATTGCCAACTTTCATCTTCTCCACAAATTGCGCGAAATAAGGTCTGGAATCCCATGGACCGGGCGCGGCTTCGGGGTGATACTGAATGCTCCAGGCATCAGCATCTTTGATCGCAATTCCTTCGACCGTATCGTCGTTCACATTGATCTGAGTTACCGACGCCCGCGTTCCGGTTAACGAATCCGGGTTGACCGCGTAGCCGTGGTTTTGACTGGTGATCGTTACCTTGCCGGTTTCTAGATCGCGCACCGCATGGTTACTTCCGCGATGACCAAATTTGAGCTTGTATGTCTCGCCGCCGACTGCATGACACAAGAGCTGGTTACCCAAGCATATGCCAAACATTGGCTTGGTGCCAAGCAATTGCTTGACCGTTTCGATGACCGGTTGAAGCCGTTTGGGATCACCGGGGCCAGGACTCAGCAAGATACCATCGGGCTGATGGCTCATGATTTCGTCAAAGCTTGCGTCGCATC
>JAYVHY010000042.1:0-2438 GCA_043770615.1 Armatimonadota bacterium
AACCTCACAAATGATGGGAACGAAAGCACACGCAGAACGTCGCTGACGCAACTGTAAATGATACTCAACGTGTGAATCGTTTTGCAACCCTGAAACGTCACGTTTCAGATTTGCCAGCCAAACTGTTTAAGTTGGGCGAATCTAACTCATCCAGTCTACTAGATCGAAAGGCTTGTGACCGACTTAAACCAAGCATATGGGGAAAAGAAACAGGAGTATGCCGTCTTAAGGCATTATCGTTGCTCGTTTACCGAAGAATTCTAGTTTCGATGCCGATACGTAATCCGACCCATCGTCAAGTCGTAAGGGCTGACTTCAACTTTTACGCGGTCGCCGGGAAGGATTCGGATGTAGTGCATCCTCATTTTTCCGCTGACATGGGCAAGCACTTCTAAATCGCCTTCATCAAGCTTCACGCGAAATCGCGCGTTTGGCAAGTTTTCAAGGATTGTGCCATCCAGCTCAATGCCTTGCTCCTTTCCAGATTGATCTCCCGTTTTTTGCTTAAAGTGCCTTCGTCGCGCCATGAAGTTACAGTTTACCAAGGTTCGGCTTAACTGAAAATCTGCAACCGTCCATAATTGATCCACACATGAAGCCGGACGTGATAGTTGTGGGGGCGGGTGCGGCCGGAATCTTTGCCGCTTGGCGAGCCGCATCGCTTGGAGCAAAGGTCGTCCTTCTCGAGAAAACTGCCAGGATCGGAACCAAGATTCTGATTTCTGGCGGAGGAAAATGCAATATCTGTCACGACGGACCAATTGAGTCCGTTCTTGAACCATTTCGAAAAAATGAAGCCCGATTTATTCGGCCAAGCGTCTATCGATTTCCGAGCACGTCCATCGTTCCATTGCTAACGGATCGCGGGATCGAGGTATACACCCGACCGGATGGGCGAATCTTCCCTGTCCATCAAACTGCAAAGGACGTAGTATCGGTCCTAAAGAGGCTGTTAGATGAAGCTGGGGTCCGGGTTTATCTCAATTCACCCGTCGAAGAGTTAATCGTTAACGATGGAAGAGTAACCGGAGTTCGAATCGGCCATGTAGAATCTTCGCCCCGGGCAGTTCACTCGACAGGAACTCAGTACGGAGCCAAAGCACTCCTATCGGAAGCTCTGACCATTACCGACGACAACCGCACAATTGGAGTTGACGAACTATCGGCGGACAGAGTCATCGTTTGCTGCGGAGGTTCGAGCTATCCTAACTCCGGAACCACGGGTGATGGATGGAAGTGGATGCGAGCCGTGGGGCACTCCATCGTCAAGACGCGGGCTGCCCTGTCACCAATCTATTTGGCCGAACCGTTAGCGGAGTTTTCGGGTGTCGCTTTGCGCGATATCGTATTGAAGTCGAGGGGCCCAAAGGAAATTACTCGCTGGCGAGGCGATTTGCTGTTTACGCATCAGGGCGTGTCCGGACCTTGCGCACTAGGCATTAGTCGGATGGTTGCCGAGGCGATGGAGTCAGGGCCCGTGAAACTGGAAGTCGATCTGCTTCCCAATGTCAAGGAAGAGGCTCTTGCCGACCGTTTGCTGAATCACAATCCTAAAACGACCATCTCCAAGTTCTTGCAAGAATTCCTGCCCGACAGTCTATTGGCTCCTTTCGCAACGGAATGCCAAGTCGATCCTCTCACCACGTTTGGACAACTTGACCGCAAGTCGCGCAATCGGTTGGTGCTGCAGATTAAAAGCTGGTCGATCGGCGATGTGCGTCACGTCCCTCTTGAGAAAGGTGAGGTCGTGGCTGGTGGCGTTAGCCTCGAAGAAGTCGATCCCAAGACGATGGCATCAAAATTAGTTTCAGGACTTTACTTATGCGGTGAGGTCCTCGATATTGCAGGTCCAGTTGGGGGATACAATCTCCAGGCCGCTTTTGCAACAGGGTATGTTGCGGGAGAATCAGCATCGACTTTTTGACTTTTTGCTGACATCTAGAAAGCGTCTTGCGTAGTAGATTTTCATGAACAAGCCTGCTCTAGTGAAGTCTGTTGCCCTGGGGATCAGCGTACTCTTTGCCCTTGGATTCGTTCGAAGGTCGGCCCTCATTCAAGAATTCACGCTCCAAGACCCCAAAGGAGCCAATGGCTTTGCCTTTAGCTTGACCGACGGGTTAGAACCACTTCACGGAACAGGAAACGATGTCTCAGGAACCGTGATGTTCAATGCCAGTGATCCAGCAAAGTCAACTGGAAAGATCGTTATTGGCATTAAGAGCCTCAGGCTAACAAGCGACCAAATGACCGAAAACATGATGGGCAGTTGGTGTCTGGATGCGGCAAAGTACCCTACGGCGACCTTTGAAGTTGAATCCGGAAAGTTAGGCAAAACCGACAAGGATGACTCCAGGATTGACGCGCGGGACTCAGGCTTGGGGTCCCCCCGGAGCGACTCGCGTCAATTCTTGAAAAGTACACTGCTTACGCCGGGGGAG
>JAYVHY010000043.1:0-5316 GCA_043770615.1 Armatimonadota bacterium
GCTCGGAAAGCTTCAAAAACTGTATCGTCATCTTCTCGAATGGTGAGAATGACAACTTTTACATCCTTTTCCTTTCGCAAAAGCTTGCGGGTTAGCTCAATACCGCTGAGGCGAGGCATGTTTACGTCAGTCAACAAAACGTCTGGAGCTTCGGAAAGGCAGGCGTCCAGAGCCTCTTGCCCATCGCGGCAGACCGCGATAACATCAATATCTTGGGCAAATCCTAAGGTCTTTTGGATCGCCTTTCGATAATTGTCTTCATCATCAGCAATGACTACGCGAATTTTTTCTGACATTTGTACTTACGATTATACGGAGTCCAGATAGAATGTTGCCAATGTCTTTGCTAAGTGTTTCAGATTTACATGTGGGATATGGGTCAACTGAAATCCTCCGAGGGGTCACATTTGAGCTTGAACCAGGCGAAACGCTCGGAGTTGTCGGTGAATCTGGGTGTGGAAAATCAATGACCGGATTCGCAATAATGGGCATGCTTCAAGCACCATTGACGGTATCTAAAGGCTCAATTAAGCTCCAAGAAACCGAGTTAGTGGGTATGAAGGAGCGTGATATGCGAAAGATTCGGGGCCAAGATATTGCTTTGGTCATGCAGGATCCGTTCACCAGCCTTAATCCGATGATGCGAATTGTAGACCAAATTGCCGAGGCCTATTTGCTTCACGAAAAAATGTCCAAACAAGAGGCGTATCGACGTTCAGTAGAAATGCTGGAAAAAGTTGGCGTTCCGGCGCCAGAATCCAGTGCTCGAAAGTACCCACATCAATTGAGTGGTGGACAAAGGCAACGAGTCGTCATCGCAATGGCATTCGCCTGTAACCCGAAAGTCCTGATTGCCGACGAGCCAACCACGGCTTTGGATGTAACTCTGCAAGCTCAGATTCTAAGGCTTGTAAGAGAGCTACAACAAAAGGAAGGCACAGGTGTCATCCTGATCTCTCACGATATTGGTGCAATTGCTTCTATCGCTCACCGAATTGCGGTGTTCTATGCCGGAAAAATCGTTGAGATAGGCAAGACCGAACAGGTTCTTAAACACGCATCTCATCCATATACGAGATCACTTCTCATGTCGCTTCCGCGGGCGGGACAAGATCGGCTCGAAAGCATTAGTGGTCAGCCACCTGACTTTGCCAAACTGACGGGGGAATGTTCGTTTGCTCCTCGATGTCCCTTGAAAGTGGATAAATGCTCCGCTGAGCCAGATCTATTGGCCGCGGCAGATGGCACACAATGCGCCTGTTGGCGAAGCAAGGAAGTAAAAGAACTTACATTCGGAAAGAGTATTACCGAATTGGTTCAAGCCAAATAAAATTTACCCGCTCGTATCGGGAGAATGTCTCTGTATACGAGCGGGTGAGGTTATTCGGTAACTGCTGCTTAATTAAGGTTGGATGTTGCCGCCCTTGCCTTTACCTTTACCGTCTTTAAATCCGCCCTTCGGCATGAACTTTGACGGACCGCCATATGGTGCCAGGGCCATTCTAATCTCATCCAGAGCTCTTTGGAGGTCCTTAACCGCTGCAGTCTTATGGCCCTCGTAATCCCAGTTCACTCGGTTGAGAATTCCAAGCGCGTTTTCATAGTGGTGACCACCAATAACAAGCTTTTCATTGCTGTTTCGAATTTGATTGTCCGTATATCCCTTTGGATTGTCACCGTCATTCGTCTTCATTGTCATTGCTCGCTGATCTAGTCTTTGCTCCATAAGTCCGACAAGGATTTCAGACTTCGCAAGAACTCCTAAGTCAATCGCGTTCGCTCGGTGTCCTTGGTAAATTGGAAGACCATCTCGCAATGCCTTGATACCTTTATTGATCTCTTCCACGGCCATGTGAAGGGCTCGCTTCGTGAGGTCATGATTTTGTCCATTTTTTCCTTGACCGTTTTGATGCTTGGCACCGGCTGTTACTGTGGTCTGGGCAAAAGCCGAAGAGACCATTAAGACTGCGGTAACGAAAAGGGAGATTCGAAGGGTTTTCATTTGTTTTGTTCCTCACTGGTGTGATTGAGTCGCAAAACGTGTGACCTGGTGTATATGTTCGGCAGTGGGTCGGAAGACCTGAGGCATTGGCCCCAAATTTAGGCTTGAGGGGCTAAGGCGCAAGATTGTAGTGAACTTTCCTATTTAGGCGTAAAGCTTGTGCCGCATCCACAACTGCGTCCCGCATTGGGATTAGTGAACCCGAATCCTCCGCCAATCAAGTTGCCCGTATAGTCAAATATGGACCCTTTTAAGAACCCTGCACTCTTGGCATCACAAACGATTGTTACACCATCAACCACCAGTTCAAGATCAATCGGTTTCCGAACAATATCTAACTTCATGACGTATTCTAGACCGGAGCATCCACCACCTTTGACCCCGAGCCTTAAGAACACGTCAGGGCGGCCATCCTTCGTCACCAATCGCTTAACGTGATCAATGGCAGCGGGGGTGATTTCTATTGGGAATGGGGTTGTTTCCATGAGCTATTTAGTAAGAAGTTGTCGAGGTTGAGTGTCAAAAAATGTGACATTGGACTTCTCTACATCCAACATGTCAGCAAGCGTTAAATGTTCGATAACCGAATCAACTGCCTGTTGAATGACCTGCCATAAACTTCGGACTGAGCAGTCCACTGCATGAGTGCAGATGTCAAGCGCACCACTATGCTTTCCGCAGAATTCGGCATCATAGAGTCGACCTCCAAGGCTGTGAAGAACATCAGATATCTTGATCTCGCTAGGCGAACGGGCCAGAGAATATCCGCCCGATTGCCCTCGAACGCTGGTGATGTATCCTTCTTTTCGAAGGATCATCAGGAGCTTTGCCGAATGAGTTGTCGTTAGTCCCTCAAGCTTTGAAATTTCAGGGATAGTCATGCTCTCCTTGTCACCCTTTCGGGCGATTTGGATGAGGCATCGCAAGCCATATTCTTCCTGAGCAGAGAATTTCATTTAATCAAGACCAAGGATGAGTTTAGCTTCATCGCTCATCATTTCAATGGTAAATGGTGGGTCCCATGTGAGCTCAAGCGAAGTTTTGCCAATACCGATCGTGTCTCGGATGGCTTCTTCAACCTGTCCGGGCAAGATTCCCGCGACCGGGCAACTTGGTGAAGTGAGGGTCATCATCACGTGAACGTTTTTGTCGTCGTCGATTTGAATGTCGTAAATCAGTCCGAGATCGTACACATTGACGGGAATCTCTGGGTCGTAGACCGTTCGAATCTGCTCAATTATTTCAGCTTCGAACAAACTTCTCTCAATCGTGGTCATCGCCCTTTTTACTTCCTGTCTCTCTGGGACCGCTTTTGGCATTACTACTATTCTACGCCAGTCGGAGGTACTGCCTCGCTAAACTCGATTCTCAATCCAATTAAATGTCACCGTCAAAGTCGATCCAGAATCGATTTGGCGAGGCTTACGTGGCAACATCGGCTTGTAGGATTATAATAAAAAGCAATTGTGACGAAAGGAAAGAAGACCTGGAAAGAGAAACTCGATAGCGGCGGCGAACCCCACGTTGGCACGATGACGAGAACCATTAGCGGTATTCCTGCGGGTGGACTCATGCTGATTCCTATCCCACGACAGGTCGATAACTATATTCGAGGAATTCCGAAAGGCGTATCAAAGACCACTAAAGAAATGGGTGATGCACTTGCAAAGGAAGCTGGTGCCGATATTAGCTGTCCACTCTGTATAGGAATCTTTACTCGCATTTCGGCGGAGGCAGCCCATGAAGCAATGCTGACAGGCGAAAAAGAAGTCACCCCGTTCTGGAGAATCATACCGCCGAAGGCAACGGTGAGGAAGAAGCTGTCGTTTGGCGAGGCGGTTGTTGACCAGTTGAGAAGGGAAGAAGGGCTTACCGTCTAGGCCGTTGTCGGAGCCATTTAAAGTGGCGGCTGTAACAGCCGGGGTCTCTCGCCTGGTGATTTGAACGCAAGATCATTCAGAGCGACCTCGGACTCTGATCGGTTTCTGCCTATCCCGGGGTCTTCGCTTCATTTTCGCTGAGCCGCAATGAAGCGAGGACCACCTGGCTAAGTTCCGTGACCCACTTCGGGGTCAAGTTCTCAAAGTCTACTTAGCAATCCATGCAGAGCCTGATCGTTGTTTTGGAATCGTTGGATTAGCAGCGGCAGAAGGCTGAACGTGACAGAGAAACCGAAAGTTTCCCAGGATATCGATAGATTTGGAATCGACGCTTGACCGTGGGGTTTGAGTACACCCCCTTCGGTTCGCTCGGGAACTTAGTTCCTCTGGTCTGCTCACCGACTCCGTCCAAGGGAGTAGCTTGGTCAATTCCATTGGGTGGAGTCGGTGATCCTCGATTTCTTTGCCCCTTGCCCTTGCCATCGCCCTGAAATTACATCTTATCTGGAGCACTAACTCCAAGCAGGTACAGCGTCGCCTTCAAAGTCCGCCTAGTTGCCTCACACAGCTTCATCCTCGCCGCGCTGAGTTCTGGTTGATCTTCCTGGATCACCCGGCAACCGTCATAGAAGTAGTGGAACGTGCGCGCAAGCTCGATTCCGTAAGTTGCAATGCGATGAACTCCGTAGTCCTCGCTTGCCCGGCGAACCTCGTCGGGGAGATCGACAATTTTCTTGATAAGAGCTTTTTCACGGTCGTGAATGAGGAGTTTCGTTAGCCCCTCACCTTGCTCTTTGGGAGGGGGAGGGGTTGGGGTGGGGGTAATCGATCCCAATGTCTCTTGAGCCTTCTGCAACACAGAGCAAATCCTCGCGTGCGCATATTGTACATAGAAAACCGGATTTTCGTCGCTTTGCTTTTCGGCTAGGTCGAGGTCAAAGTCAAACGTTGTATCGTGACTTCGCATCAGGTAGAAGAAGCGAGAGACATCCTTGCCAGCTTCAAGTTGTTCGGCTTCGGTGCCTTCTGGTTTTAGCTTGGTGCCGATTTCGCGCATCAAGTCAATGAGCGCGTAGATGTTGCCGTCGCGCTTGCGCATCGGGGCAGGCTTGCCGTCTTTGACAAAGCGAACCAACTGGAAGATTTGGACTTCAAGCATCTTCTTGGCTCTAGCCAACGCTTCTTCGCAGGCTTGCTGCTCGCCGGTATCCTTATAGAGCTTCGCCGAGATCTCGTCGGTTATTGGCTCACCCGGCGTCGGCTTCTCCATGAGCATGGCGGCGACGACGGCAGTAAGTCGTCCGATGTAGCCGTGGTGGTCGGGTCCGAGGACCGTTATGAGCTTATCGGCACCAGCGGGGCGATTGAATTTGTCTTTATGGTAGGCAACGTCGCTGGCGATATAGGTCAGGCGTCCATCGCGTCGGCGAAGGA
>JAYVHY010000044.1:0-5309 GCA_043770615.1 Armatimonadota bacterium
TTGCCGATGATCGTGCTGACGGCAGATACTGCCATCCGGGCAGTTCCTGACACATTGGTTGATGCATCGCTAGCTTTGGGCCTATCTCGATGGCAAACCATATGGAAAGTCATCTTGCCAAACGCGCTTCCGGGAATCATATCGGGCGTCGTCCTCATGACCGGACGCGCTGCCGGTGAAGCACCGCCAATTCTTTTTACTGCCGGAATTTACTATTCCACCGCCAAACTTAACAACGATTGGAGCGCGCTAAAACAGCCTGTAGCCAACCTGCCTTACCACCTCGCCGAAGGCTATCGCCAAGGCGGAGTCATACCAGAGAAAATCATATGGGGAACCTGTCTAACACTTATGGGAATGGTCTTATTGATCAACCTCGGAGCCATACTACTACGATCAAGAATGAGGTGGAAATCATCTCTCAACTAAAGGTCGAGAACGCAATCCATGTCAAGGATGTTCAACTGCACTACGGAGACAAACACGCGCTGAAAGGGGTCTCCCTCGATATTCCGAGAGGGCGTGTAACGACCCTGATTGGTCCAAGCGGTTGCGGCAAAAGTTCACTGCTGCGATGCTTGAATCGACTCAATGATCGAATTCCAGACGCAAGAGTTTCTGGCAAAGTTGAGGTTCTTGGCGAAGACATTTATGCAAAGAAGACTGATCTTTTGGCTCTCCGCAGAAAGGTTGGAATGGTCTTCCAAAAGGCAAACCCATTTCCAATGTCTATTTACGACAACATTGCTTTGGGTCCTAAGATGCATTACGGAATCAAAGGCAAAGACCTTGATCTATTGGTCGAAGAAGCGCTTGAGCACGCAGCTCTTTGGGATGAAGTGAAGGATGACTATAAGAAGAAGTCTGGACTTGCTCTTTCGGGTGGTCAGCAGCAACGACTCTGCATCGCCAGGATGTTAGCGGTTCGGCCAGAAATCATTCTCATGGACGAGCCTTGCAGTGCCTTAGATCCGATTAGCACCGCGAAGATCGAAGAGTTGGTTCGAAAGCTATCAGGCGAGCACACTCTCGTTGTTGTGACCCACAACTTGCCCCAAGCCGAACGAATCAGCGACTATACGGCATTCTTCATGTTTGGCGAGCTAGTCGAGCACGGAACCTCTCTGGATATGTTTGTGAACCCAGTTCAGCAGTCGACTCAGGACTACGTCACTGGTCGATTTGGTTGATTGCTCTTTTGCTCTCAACACAGATTTCTACTTTCGGTCAGAATGATAATGGTTGTTCTGGTTTGAATGACTATTATGTTGAAAGATGACCGAAAAGTCCTGCCTAATTACCGGAAAAATGGTTCCATTTTCATCGGCCCCGACTAAGGGTGACGTCGGAGACCAATATATGGTTGAGAACTTCCCTTACTTCGTTAGTGAATCAGCATCACTTGCTTTGGAAGGAAAGCCATTCGGGGTTAACCCTGCGGGACTCAATCCCCGGCAATTGATGAAACTCAAGGCGTGGCTTCACTCTCTGCATTGGCGTTCAAATCGAATGACACTTCGACCGATGTATTTAATCCTTCTAGAAGAGGAAAAGACCATTGAGGCGCCCGAAAAATTCAATGTCATGAAAATTGAAGACGAGATAGAGAAAGCCGAACGATTGAGCTTCACGGATAAGTGTTTTTGCACATTAGAGAATTTGGTTGAAATTTGGAACGACACGGGTACGACTCCAAGAAATCAGTATTTTGCAAACAATGAAGCAATGAATTGGTTTATTTCTAAACCGGGCGTGGTGTCTGATGGAGTTACTTACGGATGTGAAGGAGAGGCTTGTCACCTTGTGTATCGGTGGCTTATGACTAAGGGATACCTCACGATAACAGAAGTTGAGGGAAGACCAAAACCAGAACTTACGGCAGAAGCGCTGATCGAGGTTGATCGTATCAAACAAGGCAAGGAATCTTCCCTTAAAAGTGGATTCTTCATAAGGGCATGGGATCCTCAGAAAGACGAGTTTTTCAAACCAATCCTCGATCAAGTAAAGAACGAAACGGGCTGTGAGATTTCTCCGGTCTGGCAAAAGGCAAAGAACGGAAAGCTGGACGAGATCATTTTTAGAAGTATTCGCGAAGCAAGTGTAATCCTTTTGGATGTTACAGGACCCAACTCTACTGAACCACGCTTTAATGTCGGACTGGAAGCTGGATATGCTCTAGCTCTACGAAAGCAAGTTATCTTGATATGCGACAAACAAGGTCAAGAAAAGAATCCTGAGCTTCCATTTGACATTCGAACTTGGAATTGCCACTTCTACCAAACAACAAGTTCCAAAGCCCTTCAGGAAATTCTCGTTGCTCGCGTCAACGATGCTCTTGAAGAAGCAAAACTCAGCAGTCAAGTGCGGACTTAATCTCGCTGTTCTTGGAAAGTGGCGATTTTTCCTTAACCAGGGCTACAAACTGCCGACTGCCGACTGCCGACTGCTGACTGCTGACGGCTGACGGCTGACGGCTGACGGCTGACGGCTGTATTTACTCATTCGCCCAACTATTAATCAACCACCAATTGGCTTGGTCATGCGGAACAAACTTTGGATGGCAAAGGGTCTCGAAAGAAGGCAAATAGCCTAGCGATCCATTGCCATATTGCTTTACCCGCACAATGACTTCTTCGACGTACTTCTTGGCAATTCGACAGCGATGGGCATCGGCAAGCGACCCGCACGAATTGATGAAGTTTGCGGTAGCAATCCTCTCCATTTCCTCAAAAATCTGACGACAAGGGGACAGGAATGCGATTGTCTCTCCAGGCTTGCTTTCGCTATAAGCAAGGCTTGCGCTTTGGATGTTGAACAGGAATTCAACCGACTTAGTAACCAGTTGGCAAATGCCACGTTGGTCAGAATCGTTGGCAAATGCCAACGCTCGCTCGGCAAGCGCAGTTGCACCGACCGTATCAAGCAGAACACTTTTTCCATTTCGCATCCAAAAGAGGAACGGATTGCTGTACAGGAACATACGGCACTTGATTCCCGACCGGATTCCAGAAAAGCCCCAGTCGCCACCCAACTTGGGCAATTCACAGCCAAGCAACCTTGCCCACTCTTCGTCGGTCTCGCCATGCTTCAGGTAAGCCTTTAAGAACAAGGGTGCTTCCGCTGCTTGCTTGTAAATTGCAATGTCTTCGTCGCGAGTTCCATTCTCCAGCGGGAATCCTTGATCTTTGCCCGCCTCTGCCTCGACCAAAATCTTTCCGCTGGCTTCGAGGCAAGGAATGATCGTATTGTAATTGCCGAAGAGTCCACACTCCCAGGTTGTGACACAGACGCCTTCAACCTGGAGCCGTTCGGCAGCTTCGGCGTGTTCCTTAACATTGAGTTCGCTCTGTGGCAAATGGCACCAGATTGAGTTATAGGTGAAAATCGTCGGACAGAACACAGTTCGGAAGCCTTTGTCACGAAACAGGCGAGATGTATATTCGGGTGACTTGAAGTATTGCCAATCAAAGATGATGGTTTCCTTGGGCATCGTATCCATCGCCTCAGGGTGCTCAAAGTACATGTCTCCCCAAACCCCTGGGGTTCGACCTTTATCAACTACGTACTGAGCCAACGGACCAAAGTGTTCTCCGTAGACTTTTGAGCGCTCTTCATCGGTTTTGCCAAGCTGCTGAGTCTCGTCTCCCCCAATGTGAATGAGGTCGCTCTTGAAGATTGCGACGGTGTCATCAATCAGCTTTCGGCAAAGTTCCTGAAATTCTGGATGCGCCGGATCAGCCTGCATTCCTTTGAATTGATCTTTGGCAAATCTAGCTCCCTGATCAGCGTAAATAAAGCCTTCAAAGTGCCCCAAAAGGTTAATGAATGGAATGATTTGGAGAGTCGGAAACTCCTCCTGAAGAGAAACAATTATGTCTGGAGTAAGGGCATCCTTACCCGCAACCCATGGCGCACTTGGATACGCAAATCGATGCTCGAGGTAGAGTCCAATTGCGTTGTAACCACTCTCAACCGTCATCTTACAAAGCTTGTGGAGGTACTCGTGAGTTGGGCATTGCTCACGAGCAATATCGTAGGTCCACATGCGGAGATTCATTAGAGTTAGCGTACCGCCTATGGGAGCGTGGGCGTCTCGCCCGCATTCAATTCCAACGCCTGACATAAAACGTCGAGGATAAGGACGAGGCGCTTATTGACTGACTTTGCGGGCGGGACGCCCGCGCTCCCAACTAAATCAACTCCAATGCCACTTCGCTACAAAAATGCCGACCTTCGGACGTCAACTTCAATCGTTCATTATCCGCCGAAACCCACCCACGATCAACCAATCCGGGAATCTTACTACCATCCGCAATCCCGACCGGAATCCCCTCGTTCAACCGGAGCCCCAACATTATCCGCTCCACATTCCTAGTTGGAGCCGACAAGACCTCCGATTCGAAAGGAATCGATGTCCCTGCCTCAACCGCATTACAATAGCCGTCCGGATGCTTAAGATTCGTATATCGGGTTGAAACTCCGTCAATCGTCACGCAACCGACTGCTCCGGGACCGTAGCCCGGGTAGTCCTCGCCGTACCAGTAGCAAAGGTTATGTTTACACTCGTACCCAGGTCGGGCAAAATTCGAAATTTCATACTGCAGCAAACCAATTTCAGCCGTACGTTCCACGCATTCGTCGTACATCTCCCGTTGGATCTCGTCTTCGGGTAAGTCCAACTCGCCGCGCAAATTCTTCTTGTAAAATGCAGTATTCGGCTCGATAGTCAAACAATACAGACTCAAATGCTCCGGTCGTAGAGACAAAGCTTTTTCAAGATTCTTCGTCCATGCCACCCGGCTCTGCGATGGTAAAGCGAACATCAAATCAAGGTTGAGTGAAGTGAATCCTGCCTCGCGGGCCGCACCTACCGCCCGCTCAATCTCGCTGGCTTTATGGATTCGATCAAGCCGAATCAGATCTTCATCCAGAAAACTCTGGGCACCCAAAGAAATCCGGTTGAAGCCCGCCCTAAACATATCGCCAAATTTCTGGGCATCAACCGTTCCCGGGTTCGCTTCGCTCGTAATTTCACACCCATCAATCGGCGGGTGAACCTCGATTACTGCATCAAGAATCCTGATCAACTGCGATGATGACAAAAACGTTGGGGTTCCGCCACCAAAAAAGATCGTCTTAGCCGGAGTGCCACGCAAAGGTGATCTTAAGATCTCCGCAACCGTCGCCGAGACTGTCCGTTCGACAATCTCGCCGGTCATCGCGTAGCTGTTGAAGTCGCAATATCCACACTTACTCGGGCAAAAAGGCGTGTGAACGTAAATCGCAAGGGACATTGACTCTAGGGTACT
>JAYVHY010000045.1:0-2421 GCA_043770615.1 Armatimonadota bacterium
CATCCGATGGGGCATTACGGTTACCGAGGCGGCTCAACAGAGAATTCAGAAGATTTCCGGTGTGGTGTTCATTGCGGTTACTCTGATGGGTTGGGTTGCCCTGGCCGGCTTCTTGCTGCCCAAGACTCCTCCAGCTACGGAAACTGCCAAGCAGGAAACCGCAACAACCGTACGCTATACAAGATAAATGAGCTGCTGGCAATGTAGCAACCTGACTAGAGCCATTCAATTTTTCAATGCGCCTTTAGATTGTCAATTGCCTTTGCCAACCTATTTTCATCGAATCCCATAAATGCGTCGATGACCCTTTGGTTTCGATCAATGATCATGGTGACCGGGTAACCCAGAACGCCAGTTTCCTTTGTGATCAATTTCGATGAGCCACCGACCAAAGTTGGATAAGGGAGTTTGTTTTTCAGCGATGTTCGGTTTGCAATGCTTGCTTCATCTATGGCGTTCACTCCGATAAGTCCAATGCCTGACTTTACGAGTTCAGGATGAAGCTTGATCAGATAAGGCATCTCGGCGACGCAGCCAGTACACGAGGAGAACCAAAAATTGAAGATGAGCCCTCGCTTGCTTTTTAGCAATGATGAAAGAGTGTGTTTCTTGCCAAGCTGATCCGTGGCAGAAAATGAACCAAGTTTTGTCCCAGTCTTTATCAGATTGACTACCGGAGGGCCCGGCTTTGCGACTCTGGCATCCACAGGTGGGACAAACTCAAGCTCTTTCTTGCTAACCGAGCGAACTTCTATTGATCGGTACACCATTTCGTAGGTCGTCCCGTTCGCAGTCGCCCTCGTTCCGTATGGAAGGAGGGTTTTTGAATCCACCATTAGCTGAAGCTCTTGTCCGCCAAACCCTTTGCAGGGATAGGCGAGACAATTCTTCTTTTCAAACATCGTTGTCACGGGATTGCCTGTTTGTTCCAGCCCTGATCCGCTGGGCCAAAGGGAATCAAAACCTGCCGGTAAGGGGTTTGGGTAGTCGGTTTTTTCGGTTGCGTACTCTCTTCGGTCGGGCATCCACGTAGTGCCAATATTGCCGTGAATATATTGAACGGAAGTAGGGTAGGTCGAAACTAACCAGCCACCTCTACCAATGACAAATTTCATTGGTACCACCGAGGGAGCAATCATTTCACATTGGATGACTACACCTGGGAACTTCGAAATTTTCGTTTGAATGTCTGCCAGTGAAGGGCTACCTTGAGACCAGAAGGCAGGCAATAGAAGTGATAGCATTATGCTAATAAACGTAAGGGCAAATCCGTCTTGTTCCCAAAGTAAAATAGGTTTCGTGATCTACGACGAAATCATTAAGATCGGGCTCGAATTCGCCGGAGTCGTGGACACCATGGCCTGGGGAACACCAGCGCTTAAACGGAAGAAGGCGTTCATGATCCGGCTTAAGGAAGATGGAGAATCGATCGTCGTGCGCCTGGATTGGGATAATCATGATCGGCTGTTAGCTTCGCGGCCCGATGTGTTTTTCAAGACTCCTCACTACGACGCTTACAACGCTTTGTTAGTTCGACTCGATGACTTGAACGAAGACCTTGCACGGGAGATCGTCGAGTATTCCTGGCTCGAGGCACCGAACAAGCAGGTAAGACGTCCGACATGACTTATGACGAGTTTGTTAGGATTGCTCTGGAGCTTCCTGGGACGGTTGAAGAGGTTGGCAAGAGTACCCCAAGCGTTAATCGAGACGGGATGTCGATGTTTTGGTTGAAGAAGTGGGAGTTATTGTGCGTGAAGGTTGATTGGGAAAGCCACGACCGATTGCTGGAGCAGCACCCAGGGACTATCTATAAGACACCTCACTTCGACTCGTATCCTGCAGTTCACGCTAATCTCGAATTGTTAACCAAAGAGTTGGCTACGGAGCTAATTGGAATTTGTTGGGACGATGCTCATTGTAAAGTGAAGTTTCGGAAGACGCCGAAGGCAGAAATTTAGTCATCCGTTTGCCGTTGGCCGTTGGCAGCAGAGGTGCCGGATTGAGCCTCAATTGCGAAATCCAGGACAGCTGATCATCGAGGACACGATGCCAACTTTAGAGTAGCAGTGCTGCTGAGGCAGCACTGCTACTCTAAATCCGGATATTGCCCGACCGGATGTCTTCGGCGACGGACATGCTGCGCATCTTGAGGGCGAACGCGCGGAAGACTGCCCAGTAGTCGCCTTGTCGATCGAGTCCCTCCCAGAACTTCTCGCAGTCGTCGATGAGTACGACATAGTATCCGAACATGTAGTGGGCGACTTCGGGACGAATGAGCCCAGAGTTGACCATTAGTGCCACTTCTTCGAAATAGCCGACAAGGTTTCGTCGGTCTTGAATCGACTTCGCGGTGATTTCGTCACACTTCTCGTGAATCAGGGTGAGAATCTCTTGAAACGACTTCTCCTCCAAGAATCG
>JAYVHY010000046.1:0-5298 GCA_043770615.1 Armatimonadota bacterium
AGTGTTCCAGATCTGATGGACCTCAGCAAAGAGTCAGCGGAAACATTTGAATTATACGGAAAGGACGCCAAAGAACCGGGGACCTTTGCGGCTAACTGCCTGTTGGCAAGGCGCATGGTTCAAAAGGGAGTTAGGTTCGTTCAGATTTTTCACCGTGGTTGGGACCTACACGACAATTTGACCGGAGATTTGCCCAGCCAAGCAAAAGATGTTGACCAAGGCTGCGCAGCTCTCATCAAAGACCTCAAGCGTCAAGGACTTCTAGACGAAACATTAGTAGTTTGGGCGGGTGAATTTGGACGGACGGTTTACTGTCAAGGCCCATTAACTGCCGGTAACTATGGTCGGGACCATCATCCACGGGCATATACAATTTGGATGGCGGGTGGCGGAGTTAAGCCAGGCATGGTTTATGGCAACACCGACGACTATGGTTACAACATCGTCGATAGTTCTGGTCAAATTCTTGACCCAAGCGTCGAGAATTTCACGCCCGGAGCGGTTCATGTTCACGACCTTCAAGCCACCATCCTGAACCAGCTAGGTATCGATCATACCAAGTTGACCTACCGTTATCAGGGCCGAGACTTCCGCCTGACTGACGTCCATGGTCACGTTGTAAAAGACCTAATCAAATAGAGCGAATAATCCTTCTAATTGATGGAATCCAAACGAGGATATACTTCCTCATACAGCATGAAAAAATTATTTGCGTTGCTTGCTTTGGCGTCATTTGCCTGTCCGGTTTTTGCTCAGTTTGGTGATCTCGGCAAAAAGGTTCCTACCATCCCAGGAGTCGAGAGCCTCTTCAAGAAGGGCCCTGCCATTACAACGTCGCTCAAGGATGCAAAGTGGGAAGCAGCCGATCAGGACGGCATCAACCCAGACTCCAAACCCCTCAGCTCTCTAAAGCGAGGACCGTATGGTGGATTTGTCCTTGAAGAGGGCGACTTTTCGTCGAACATGCAGTCCTACTGCCTGCATGCCGGCACGTACGGTCCAACTCGTGGCGATGCATACCTTTATGCCCCGGTGAAAGGTCCGTCGGCAAAACTTGTTACCATTCTCGTACAGAACACGGTGGAACATCCAGAAATCGATCAACGAAAAGTTCAATACCTTCTTTGGGCGATCATTGCGAGGACTAAGTTTTCGGATCTGCCCAGGGATCTCCAGGCTGTCGCGGGCAAATTGCTGACATCTCAACAAATTCTCGACCTGAACGGGGGAGCCTTAGGTTTCCTTTCGGATGAAGTCATGAAGCGCGGATACATCAACGAGCCGCCTTTTATTCAACAAATCATGCAGGCGGAAAACAATCTTCGCCGTGCCATGGTATCTCCTACCTCGAACTACGGAGAACTTGAAGCGATCGCCGTGTTGACGGGTGGATCGACTCCTGGCAAAGATAGCCGAGATGTTCCCCGCGGACGGTGGTCTCGTCATCCAGAAGGATATTGGGTTCGATATAAGCCAAACGGTTATACAAATACGGTCTTGGAGATTCGGGTTGATAAGGGAGCGAAATGCATTGGGACCGAGTTCGATCCGGCATCTCACATCGCGACTCCATGCGATACGAGTCGTCAGCGGCTTATCCAATCCGGACGCTTTTACGAAGCTCAATAAAGATGCGAGAGGCGATCAGCATTGCATAGTTCTTATGAGGGGTAACCTCCCGTAATGCCCGCGATCGAGTTTAATCGCTACTACCGTTTCGCTGAAATGACGGAACTACTTCGTGCCTATTCGAAGGAATATCCGAACCTCGTTGATCTAGAATCAGCCGGAAAAAGCCACGAAGGGCGTGATATCTGGCTCGTGACAGTGACGAACAAAGGGACCGGTAAACACCAAGATAAGCCGGCCTTTTGGTGCGACGGCAATATTCACGCTTCAGAGGTTAGTGCCTCAACTTCGGTTTTGTACATCCTCAATAAGTTGACCACGCAATTCGGAAAGGATGAAACGATAACGCGAGCTCTGGATACTCGGGCGTTTTACCTGATGCCGCGAATGGGGCCGGATGGAGCCGAATGGGCATTGGCCGACAATCCAAAAATTATCCGGAGTTCAACGAAGCCGTATCCATATGACGAAGATGACGCAAGTGGGCTTGAACCGCAAGATGTTGATGGAGATGGTCGGGTTCTAAACATGCGGGTTAAAGACTCGAACGGGCCCTGGAAGATTTGCGAGACAGAGCCTCGATTGCTACAGTTGCGCGAACCGGGTGAGGTTGGTGGAACTTATTACCGCTTGATGCCCGAGGGATTGTTTCATAACTTTGATGGTTTGACCATTAGGGGACAGAAACGAAAAGAAGGGTTGGACATGAACCGAAATTTCCCTTCGGGCTGGCGACTTGAGGGTGAACAGCACGGAGCAGGATTGTTTCCGACAAGCGAACCGGAGATTCATGCGGCAGTTTCTGCCATTTGTGCTCGACCCAATATTTGCGGCGCGGTCACCTTTCACACTTTTTCGGGAGTTCATCTTCGACCTCCAGCAAGAACGCCGGACGACGAACTTCCGCCCGAGGATATTTGGACATACAAACGCATTGGTGACGAAGGCGAGAAAATGACCGGCTATCCGGCGATCAGCAACTATCACGAGTTCCGCTATCACCCGAAGGAAGTCATTACCGGAACATTTGATGACTGGATGTTTGAGCATCGGGGGGTTTACGCATGGACGACTGAGATTTGGTCGCCTCAACGGCAAGCGGGAATCACCGACTACAAGTACATCGATTGGTTCCGAGATCACCCGTTGGCTGACGACATCAAAATGCTGGCGTGGTCGGACGAAGCCCTTGAAGGTAAAGGCTATATCGACTGGTATTCATATATTCACCCGCAGTTGGGTGAGGTTGAGATCGGAGGATGGGATTCTATGTACGCATTCCGGAATCCGCCACCTCAGTATCTGGAAAAGGAGGTTGCGCCATTTGCCGATTGGGTGGTTTGGCAGGCATTGGCTTCGCCAAAACTCGAACTACGCGAAACTCAGGTCACACAGGCTGGGAGCGGGGCGTGGAGGATCAGGGTTGCCGTTCAAAACACGGGTTGGCTGCCAACCAATGTGACCAAAACCGCGCTTAAGAACAAGCTTTGCCGAGGAGTCGTGGGTGAGATTTCGAAAGTCGGTACGGTGACCGATTCACTGGGAAAATCGGAGCCTGGATGGCTTGTTTCGGGTGATCTGCGTGAAACGAAGGACCAACTCAGCGGTTGGGATCGAGTGCCGGTTGGAGGTTTCGGCTGGCATATGGACGAAACCGACGACGTGGCGGTGTTTGAGTGGGTGGTCGCCGAAAAGGGGGACTACGCCGTTTCTGTTCACCACGAGCGGGCAGGTCGGATTAGTACCTCGATTTCAGTTGAGTAGGTTAGGCGAACAAAGGAGTGCTTTTGGCAAAGTGTGGTCCAGATTCGTCGCAAACGGCATATCGGGATCCGCCGGAGAAGTGCACTCCGGCGTGTCGTCCTTTAGCATCGAGCACGTAAAAGTTCAGCCCAAACGCTGGTCTTCCTTTGTCATTTAGAAGGCGCTTTTCGACTGTATTTGAAGCGACCCGCTTTAGGGCGGCTAGACCGGCATCTTTGGGATGCGCTCCTCGGCGGAGTTCTTCGACGACGAGGTACGAACAAAGATTGTAGAGATTTGCCTCTCCACGACCGGTTGAGCCAGCGGCACCGACGGCACCATCGACATAGAGCCCAGCACCAAGGATTGGCGAATCTCCGACTCGACCGGGGATTTTAAATGACAATCCGCTGGTGGTGGTTACCCCACAAATCTCGCCTTTCGAGTTGATTCCACTGCAATTGATCGTGCCCCAAAGGTGATCGGGGTCGATCATTCCTTCGGCAACAAGTTCAAGCGCGACCCTTAGTGACTCTCCATCTCGCTTGCTTGGGTTTAGGTAGTGCTCAGGATCAATTCTTCGTTTCCACTCGAGCCATACTTTGCGGCTGGCTTCGGTGTTTAAGTCTGGTTCAATTGGCATACCCATATTTCGAGCAAATTCCGAGGCACCTTTTCCGACGATTAGGTGATGGTCGGTCGAACTCGCAACCATTTGAGCGACTTTGGACGGAGTCCTCACTCCTTCGATGCATGCGACTCCGCCTGCCCACCTTTTTGGTCCGTGCATACAGCAAGAATCGAGTTGGACCACGCCATCTGCGTTCGGGATTCCGCCATATCCCACGCTCATGTCGGCGGGGTCGAGTTCGACGATATTGACTCCAGCGATCAGTGAATCGAGAACATCTTTCCCTTCGGTGATCATTCGGAATGCACGCTGGACGCACACTTCGTCACCACCATTCTTAAATTGATTGCCGTTTCCGCTGGAGATTACAACCGGCTTAATTTCAGAGGGTAGGTAAACCATTGGCATTCCTTTGACTAGCGGGGCAGCTGCGAATGCGGCGGCAGATGTTAGGATTTGGCGTCTGGTCGGCATGGGGCGAGTTTACACTTGCTGGATGCAATCGAGAAACTAATATTATCGGGCTTGGTGAGAACGCAATATTGACCTTCTTGATTTTTGGGCTTACGCGGGTCGTACCAGGGCGGTACGCGGGATGGGTTAGGGCGGGGTGTTTTAGGTTCAATTTGATGATGTTTGAAGCTGAGAAAAATAGCTACAAGCTTCTAGCTAGCGGAGTTAGAGCATTTATTCCAATCATCTGTGCCTCCACAGCAGAATCTTAGATTCTCGAAATGAGTTTCTGTTATTCTGGTTTTGTTTGGAAGGGCTGCGGAGGCAGCCGTTGGTTGTTTGTTATATGCTTTTAGCTGTCCTGATGCGGAGGAGCCTTGCGTGGGTTCGGAGACTTATTCAATTCTACGTTCGACAAAACGGCTCTCGAAAAAAAGTGACATAAAACGTGCTCTTGTCGACTTTTTGACAAAGACTCATCCTGTCTAGCGAGGAGATCTCGGCGGTCAGTTCCGATGTTGGCTCGGTATTGATTTGAGTTTGAATTCCGGATTCTTAATTGCATGGTTTTTAACTAACTAATTATTTTTGTCAATTTGTAGCACCTTGGTTTGCGAGTGAAGTGTTTTCTGCCGCCATATCCTCCTTCGCATGCCAGTAGTTGCCCGAATCTATTGAGCGCATGCTTCGGAGGACAAGACGGCGATGGTCGCGTTGCTCCTCGGACTTTGAACAAATGGGTTGCTTTACCCAGCCCTGCGTCGCAAGCTCCTTAGGCTGGGCTAAGAGTAAAGCCGCCCCGTTGGGACTGTTCCTGGAAGTATGAAGTTTGTCGGTCATCT